>CAZDRS010000377.1:0-2730 GCA_964507585.1 uncultured Dechloromonas sp. | reverse complement strand
ACTTATACCCACACTTCAAACAAGTAGCGATATTCGTCCAGTATTTTTGATTGATGATAACGAAGACCGTATGCGACAGGTCGTTTTTGATCGTGGATTATGGGACGACGCTGATAAATATCCAGATGACGTCAAAGAAAAAGAGGTTGAGTGGGCGACAATATTTAGTCAAAAGCTAGAAAAAAGTGCACTTAAATATGGCTACCCAGTCGTGAAAATTTGCAAGAATAGTAAAGCAGACTTGGAAGCAGTTATGACTGCATTGCATTTATAAAAACAATAATTCCTCTGGGTAGTTCACTAAATTTATTACTAACCAATATTATTTAAAAATAAACCTAATTGATTAACTTTAAGTGTTTAATGGTGGCTATATTATTATCTTTATATTCAATAATATCAATGCTATCGATTTCACCAGTCATCGCAACACCAGCATTATTCAATTTATCAATTCTGGCTTTTGTTGTCTCTACATCATCACTATTACCAATACTTATATGTGGAATATAGTCTATATCTAGTCGAAGGTTGGTTTTAAATAATCCGGAGTATAGTTTATCGTGCAGTTTTATAATGTCAGAGTTCCCTATATCAGGAACTAGAAATTCATGATAAAATTCACCAGAATTATCTAGGTTAATAGTAGCAACATTAAATGTTAATTTAAAACTACTAAAGTTAGTTATTTTTTCTTCAACTTCTTGAATGAAAGCTTTTTCAGCTATATTATCTATAGCAAATACCAGAGTTACATGGGGTTTTATTAACGAATAATATCGTAAATCATGGTCCTTTCGATAATCTTGAATAAGGTTAAAATCTGTATTTTCAAGTTTTGGATAAGCTACAACTAAATACGACATATTATAATTAACTTCCAATTAAATATTCTGGTGCACCAGAAGCAAGTCAGGTTGAACCTTTTGACAGTATAAGTGATTGGCTGCTTAGCGGTCCAGATATTGATTGGATGTTAGAACTAAGAGAGGCTTCGCGCAGTAAGTTTGTTCAACAGTATCAACTCTGATATGAGCGTGTTATTACTCTCGCTAGACGTTATTTGAACCTATTCAGGCTTAGGGGTGCTAGTCTCAGGGGTTGGCTCGGTATCCTCGGCTGGTTCATCAGCTAACGGTGCCTCGCCTTGACGCTCTCTGTATTCGTTAATCTTGTGCGGTAGGTCATAGCCGTATTCTAGGAGAATATCAAGGAACTTCACTATCTCCCTTGCATCCTGTGCTTCTACTGGCTTCTCGTCTTCTGTGGGGTGCGCTGACGGCTTTGCCAGCTCCCTAACTTCGTGAGCCAACTCACCTCGATGTTAGGCAGTACGCCCCTTGTAACCAAGTCGTTAATTTCGTGGTACAAGTCGCCCTTCTTGGCTTTCTTGTTTCTAACGATTGCTTGCACAGCAGACCTAGCCATAACTACGGCGGCGTCATAGTCGCCACGCTTTATTGCATTATGTGCTTGCTTCCAATGCCGCTTAGCCTGTTCAGGCCAGTATTCTTCACCGTCCCAACCACCTAGCGCAAATGGCACGGTTCTGTAGGCGTGAAGACCTTGGGCGGGATCGTAACTTCCAGCATAATGTTCACTCGCCGACCAAAATACCATAATGTAATTGCCACAGTTGCCACACTTGTATGTATCGAAGTTTAATGTCTTGCGAGATTTAGGCTTTGTCTTTTCGGCGTGGTGTTCCAGCTTCCAATTATCCTTTTCTTCACAAAACGCGCACTCAATGTCAAACAGTGCCAAGTCATTACCCCAATATCCTGAGCCTTCACCAAACTGCCACCAGCTATCTATCGCCATATTTTGATTATAGCTTACTTTTGTGTCACACAATCAACATTGTACGTGCCAACCTAACAGGGGTAGGGTCGTATTTCTATCGACACAAGTGTCTGTCAAGTGCTTATGTCTTTTTCGTCCACCCCTGTTAAAAAGTATATTATGACACAATCGCTTTTCTATTGTGAAAGCTAGTTATATCCTCCTGATCCATAGTTAATTTTTGAATATATGTCGTCATATATCTTATTGGCCTGTCCATTAGTGAGTGACTTCTCTAGATGCCTCAGAGTTATTCGCACAAGAATATTCTTCTGATCTGGCTTACAGCCCAAACGCTCTAATATGACATCGGGTAAATCTTCTGCTGGTGTTTCGCTGATTACCTCTACGCTCTCAAGGATATTCATATTAGCACCGAGTGCCTTTCGAATATCCTCGTTAATGTCTTCTTCGACATACGTTTTCGGTACGCAATACGACATATCACGCTTAATACTCGGCTGATGCGATACTTCTTTGTAAGGCAATAAGTCCACCATCTGAGCAGCTATGCCAGGATTCTCAGAACGTAGGTAGCGTATATCTGGAATGCCCTTTAGCGTCATGACGAGCCTATCAAGACCCATACCAAGTGCCCATCCAGAATATGTCTTTGGGTCAAGCCCAGCATTATTCAAAATTTCGGGCTTTATGAGTCCGCATTCGAGTATTTCTATATCTTGACCACTCTTACATGCGTTAACCTCAATACCTTGATCGGTGTACGGGTGGGGAGAGCTAACAATTCTTAAATCCCAACCAGGTGCAGCCGTCTTCGCTACACCCTTCACAACCTCAAGTAGGTCTGCCTTTTTGATTTCAAACACCTTACTTCTTTTTACGACATGCCACACCTCAAGCATGTGTACTTGACCAACATGCTTCTTA
>CAZDRS010000376.1:0-2731 GCA_964507585.1 uncultured Dechloromonas sp. | reverse complement strand
TCGAGATAAGTCGAACCACCCATGAAGCGGTTGTAGCCGGTGTACTGGATGCCGAGGCGGACGTTAGCCCAGCCGTTGCCCCACGAGCCTTCCTTGCCCCACGGCGTCCAGTCGGCCTGCAGGATGTAGCCCCGGGTGTTCGGGCGGCCGTTGAAGGCGCCGGTTGGTGAACCGGATACGCCATCCGGGTCGGTATTGCCGGTGTACAAGCTGTTATTTGCTTTGCCGCGCAGATCGAACAGGCCAACGGTACCGCCCCAGGTCTGGTCGTAGTGATACGAACCGGCGGCGCGGAACTGGTCGATGGTATTGCGCACATCGTCGGCTCCAGCCAGTGTGGCGTTCAGGCGCTGCCATTCACGCACATAGCTCGCGTTGGCGGTAAAGATGTGCTTGCGGTTGCCGAGGTATTGGTAGGAAGCATCAAGGCCCAGGTCACGATACTTGTCGGACGGCCCGGGATCGGCACGATCCTGAATATCGGCACTGAAACCGAACAGGCCGAACGAGAAGTTATCCCGCTTGCGATCCTTGAAGTAGGCGATACGGCCGTAGGTGCCCAGTCCCTTGAACTTGCCCTGGTCTTCGGTATTGAAGATGTTCAGGGCTTTCTTCGACAGGTTGTTGTAGAGCCCGAGTTCGGCATAGAGGCTGTCATCGTAGAAGGCGTAGGCATTAACCCCCATCACGCCGCCGCCCAGGCTTTCAACTTTGGGTACTGCCGGGCCGAAGCCGGGGTTGAAATCGGACGAGGTATAGGGGAAGCGCCACTGGCCCAGCGTATTGAACGGGTCGGTCAGCGTCGGGTTGGTGTTCAGCGAGACGCCGACGGTCATCTCCTTGTCGCCCAGTTTCAGGCTGCGGGCATAGCGCACGTCCGCCTGGTCGAGCGAATAGGTACGGTCGATGCCGGAATAGGTCACCTGGACGAAGCTGCCAATGTTGTCGGCCAGCTTGCCGGCGACGAAAACGGAGGCTTCCTGCATGGCGACGTTGTTGTTGCTGTTGAAGTGGTCGACCTTGTCGGCTTCCGGAGCATCCTTCGCGGTACGGGTGGCATTGACCACCATCATGGCCGACAGCGGAATCTTGCCTTCCTTGCCATCGGTGTCGGTATAGCCGTTGATCTTGAAGCGGATACCGTAGGGCGTCAGTTGCGGGCCGAAACCACCGACGTGGCAGGACGCGCATTCGGAACCTGTCTGGCGGGCATAGCTGGGCACGGCCTGGGCACTGGGAATGGTTGTGGCCAGCGCGGCGCCAGCGCCGGCCAGCAGAACCAGGTGCTTCAAGCCGGCATGCCGTCGAATGGCCCGGAGGGCGTGAGTCAGGATATTCATAATTTTCCTCTTCTTGGTACAAGACAGAGGCATTCTTGAATTTCGTAGCTTGCGAATACCTGACGAAAATCTTTGTCAGGCATTCGCAAGCAAGTAGTCGCCATGATGCGTGCCATTCAAGTGTTGGAGATTGATATGGGCGCTACGCATCAGCCGGGTGGCAGATTGAAATCAGTATTGTCCTGGGGGGCGTTGGCCCTGCTATTGGTCGGCGGCATGGTCTTTGCCGGCGGCAAGTACGCGATCGACCAGACCAATACGGTCGAATTCTGCATTTCGTGCCACGAAATGAAGGACAACAATTTCGAGGAGTACAAGGACACGATCCACGCCAGAAACCGTACCGGGGTCAAAGCCATCTGCTCCGACTGCCATGTGCCGCATGATTTCGTGGGCACCACGATTCGCAAGATCAAGGCGGCCAACGACGTATTCCATCATGTCGCGGGAACGGTGGACACCAAGGAGAAATTTGAAGCGCGTCGCCTGGAGCTGGCCAAGCGCGTCTGGGTGCGCATGAAGGAGACCGATTCGCAAGAGTGCCGGCACTGTCACGACACCAAGGCCATGGCGCCCGAGATGCAGGGCAAGACGGCCCAGAAGCAGCATCAGAAGCTGCTTTCCGGCGAGCGGACATGCATCGACTGTCACTATGGCATTGCCCACAAGGAGCCCGAAGGCGGTGTCGAACCCGGTGATGCGGTTGCCAATTAAGCCGGAGCAGCCAGACGCATGCGCATATTGATTGTCGAAGACGACCGCCTGGTTGCACAAGGCCTCAAGGATGGATTGCAGCAACTGGGCTATACATGCGATGTGGCCCAGAGTGCCGAGGAGGCCGAGGTCTACGTGATGGATGAGGTTTTCGATATCGCGCTGGTCGACATTTCATTGCCCAAGGCTGATGGGATTTCTTTTATCCGGAATCTGCGCAAGCGGGGGAACCCGCTGCCGGCTTTGATCCTGACCGCCAGCGGGAGCATGGACGATACCGTACGCGGCCTTGATTCCGGGGCGGATGACTACATGATCAAGCCCTATCGGCTGCCCGAGGTAGCGGCGAGAATCAGGGCGCTGATTCGCCGCTCGAACGCCATTGCCGATGCCTGCCTTCATCACGACGGTCTGTGCCTGGATACGCGCAGCCATACGGCGACCTTGAACGGCGAGAAACTTGAGCTGACCAAGCGAGAATGGGCAATTCTGGAAATGCTCCTCATGGCGTCGCCGGCCGTGGTCAGCAAGGACAAACTGGTGCAGAGCCTGGCGGGCTGGGACAAGGAGATTACCCCCAATGCTATCGAGGTGCACTTGTCACGCTTGCGCCAGAAATTGCTAGCCGGCAGCATCGTCATCCGGACGGTGCGCGGTATCGGGTATCGCGTCGATGC
>CAZDRS010000375.1:0-2736 GCA_964507585.1 uncultured Dechloromonas sp. | reverse complement strand
GGTAGTGGCCGAGATGCAGGGCGCCGGTCGGGCGCATGCCGGAGAGAACACGTTCTGCGTACATAGTCGATTAATAGAGACCAAAAATGAGTTCGATAATCCGCGCCGACATGAGTACCAGCGGGTTCATAACGGCGCCGAGAATACCCGTGAATAACAGGAGCAGCAAAATGGGAAAGCCCCAGCGTTCGATCTGGGCGAATTTCCACGCCAGGTCGTGCGGCAACAGGCTGACAGCGATGCGCCCGCCGTCGAGCGGCGGCAGTGGCAGCAGGTTGAGCACCATCAGCACACAATTGACGATGATGCCCACCTTGCCCATTTCCGAGAGCGGCAGGGTGAATTCGCTGGAGGGCAGCAACCAGGCCAGCTTGAGGACGAAAGCCCAGCATAGCGCCATGAACAGGTTGGCGCCGGGGCCGGCAGCAGCAACCCAGAACATGTCCTTCTTGGGATTGCGCAAGCGGCTGAAATCGACGGGCACCGGCTTGGCGTAGCCGAACAGGAAGGTGCCGCCGGAAAACAGCAGGATGGCGATGGGGATGATGATGGTGCCGACCAGATCGATGTGGCGAATCGGGTTCAGGCTGATCCGGCCCATCTGCCAGGCGGTCGGATCGCCGAAGTGGCGGGCTGCATAGCCGTGCGCCGCCTCGTGCAGGGTGATCGCGAAGATCACCGGCAGCGCCGAGATAGCCAGGGTCTGGATCAGGCTTTCGAGCATGTTTCAGTCGAGCCCGAATGGCGCCAGCGAACCGCGCCCGGCCCGCACCAGCTCAGGCGCCGAACCGGTCAGGTCGATAACGGTCGTCGGCTCGGTGCCGCAGGAGCCGCCGTCGAGAATCAACTCCAGCTGGTCATCCAGCCGATCCTGGATTTCCCAGCCTTCGGTCAGCGGCGCCTCGTCACCCGGCAGTTGCAGGGTCGTGGTCAGCAGCGGCTCGCCCAGTTCTTCGAGCAGCGCCAGGGCGACCGGGTGATCGGGAATACGCAGGCCGATGGTCTTGCGCTTGGGGTGCATGACCCGGCGCGGCAATTCCTTGCTGCCTTCGAGAATGAAGGTGTAGCTGCCCGGCGTCGCTGCCTTCAACAGGCGGTACTGGGCGTTATCGACGCGGGCGTAGGTGGCAATTTCCGAGAGGTCGCGCACCATCAGGGTCAGGTGGTGGCGGTCATCCATCTGGCGAATCAGGCGAATGCGATCCAGGGCCTCCTTGTCGCCGAGATGGCAACCCAGGGCATAGCAGGAGTCGGTCGGCAAGGCGACGAGCGCGCCATCGCGGATGAATTCCGCCGCCTGGACGAGCAAGCGCGGCTGCGGGGAGTCGGGGTGAATTTGTACGATACGGGCCATGTTCAGGCTACCAGGCGCCAAACGGGTTTCAGGTCTTCGGGCAATGGCGGCAGCTTGCCGAGATCGACGTAGCTCTCCTCCGGCCCGTGGAAGTCGGAGCCGCGCGAGGCGTGGAATTCATAATGCCGCGCCAGACGGGCGAAATGCATGACGTGATCCGGCGAATGGCTGCCACAGGTGACCTCGATACCACGCCCACCGGCGTCCTTGAAATCATCGAGAAAACGGCGCATCTCCGCACCGGACATCTTGTAGCGCCCCGGGTGGGCGACAACGGCCACACCACCAGCGCCATTGATCCATTTCACGGCGTTTTCCAGCGTTACCCACTGGTGATCGACGTAGCCGGGCTTGCCCGGTGTCAGGTAGTGCTGAAATACCCCCGGCACATCGCGGGCAATGCCGATCGACACCAGGTAGCGGGCAAAATGGGCACGCGAGATCAGGCTCGGGTTGGTCACAAAACACCGGGCGCCTTCATAGACACCCGGAATGCCGATGGCAGCCAGCGCCTCGCCCATCCGCCGGGCGCGCTCGACCCGACCCTGCCGCAGATCGTGCAGGCCGTCGACCAGATCGGCATTGGTGGCGTCGAAGCCCAGGCCAACGATATGAATCGGGATGCCACGCCATTCGATGGAAATTTCGACGCCATTGATGAAGCGCATGCCGACTTCGTCTGCCGTCGCCTTCGCCTCGCCCAGGCCGCCGATATCGTCGTGATCGGTCAACGCCCACAGGTCGACGCCATTTGCCGCGGCGCGCCGCGCCACAACGGCGGGAGGCAGCAAACCGTCGGAAACGATGGAGTGGCAATGAAAGTCGAAATTGGCAGGGGTCACAGGCAAGCGCTTGAAGGCAAACGAAGAGTTTATCACGAAGGCAGCGGCGCCCGGATTCCCTTGTGCGGCGCAGCATATTGCTCAGACAGCCGCATCCCGTTATAGTGCCTCCCGTTCCGTGGGAGAGGGCAGTTCGATCTGCCGCCGAAGGCGCAAACCCACCCGAAAACGCTCAGGCAAAAGGACCGCGGAATCAGCAGCTTATCGCTGAAACTCTGGAGAGCGATGGCGACCACCCTGGTCGGCATCCACCGATGGGGCAAATCTCTCAGGTATCGAGGACAGAGGGGTGAAACGCAAGACGCGAGTTTTACGTTTCACCCCTTTTCCGTTTCTAGAACTGACGTCAACAAGCGTCTGTAAAGGATTGATATGCTGAAGAAAACGGTTTTGAATGCTGCGCACCGTGCGCTCAATGCCCGGATGGTGGATTTCGGCGGCTGGGACATGCCGGTCAACTACGGTTCCCAGATCGAGGAACACCACGCCGTGCGCAACGATTGCGGCATGTTCGACGTGTCGCACATGTGCCCGGTCGAT
>CAZDRS010000374.1:0-2745 GCA_964507585.1 uncultured Dechloromonas sp. | reverse complement strand
TTAGCCGGCGCCTTATTCGCTTTTCGGGGGCAGCTTGTCCGGGTGCTGGGCCGCCATATAGGCGTCGTAGCGGGCCTGCAGTTCCGGTGCCTGCTTGGCGATCTCGCGCAGGATGCGGGCGACGGCCCAGATCATCACTGCCGCACCACCAGCCGTGCAGGCAACGGCCTCGGCCAGCGAGGCCGGAAAATTGCTCAGGATGGCGCCCTTGCCTGCGGCAAACCAACTCCCGCCAATGCCGACGCAGCTCAGGCCAAACACGTCAGCCAGCGCGTAGGCGGCAATGCGGCCGGTCAGCCGGGGGCGGGGTGGGCGGATGCCGGGATTAAGCATGTGCGTTGCAACCTTTCAAAAAAGTCTTGGCGAAGACTTGACAAACGCGAAGTCAAGGATCGAGTTATGCACAGTATTGGGGCGTGCAGCGATAGCTTGACAATTTAATAATGATGAATTTGTTGATTTGCTTTGTTTGGCTGTTGATTCGTTAAAAATCAACGATTTACACTGTAGCTCAAGTTTCGGGCGATGTAAGGAAAATCCTTGTGAAACGGTGACTTACTACCTTGCCCCTGCATTCATTCACAGACTTATCCACAGAATTTGTGGATAGTTTGAAAAGGGTGCGTAGCCTTCGGTGATTGGCTTGGTAAGTTAAAGTTTTACTTGAGGTTTGATGGCTGGATTGCTGCGCTGCAGCAGGAAAATGGCCTGATGACAAACCATTTTCCCGCCGGAGCGATTATTTGACACGCATGCCCGGTTGAGCGCCCGAATCCGGCGACAGCAGGAAGATACCGGGCGTTTTGCCTTCGGTATCGGAAGCGGCGAGCACCATGCCTTCCGAAAGGCCGAACTTCATCTTGCGCGGGGCCAGGTTGGCGACCATGACGGTCAGGCGGCCAACCAGTTGCGCCGGGTCGTAGGCCGACTTGATGCCGGCAAAGACGTTGCGCGTTTCGTTGTTGCCGATATCCAGCGTCAGACGCACCAACTTGTCGGCACCCTCGACGTGTTCGGCGTTGGCGATGCGGGCGATGCGCAGATCAACCTTCATAAAATCGTCGATATTGCAGAACGGCTCCCACGGGCTTTCAGCCTTGACCTCGTTTTGCTGGTGCTGGGCGTGGCGCTGCTGCGATTCGGCCTGCTTCGGCGCTTCGGCGGCCGGTGCCAGCGATTCCTTGTTGGCTTCGACCAGCTTTTCGATCAGCTTGGGATCGACGCGCGTCATCAGGTGCTCGTAGGCATTGATGGCATGGCCGCCGGCAAGTAGCGACTGGGTGTCGTTCCAGGTCAGCGGGGCGAGGTTCATAAACTGCTCGACCTTGCCGGCGACGACCGGCAGGATGGGCTTCAGCAGCACGGTGAGCAGGCGGAACAGGTTCAGCGCGTTGGTGCAGGCGGCGTGCAGTTCGACTTCCTTGCCTTCCTGCTTGGCCAGTTCCCACGGCTTGACGCTGTCGACATACTGGTTGGCGCCGTCGGTCAGCGCCATGATTTCGCGCATGGCCTTGCCGAATTCACGGGCTTCGTACAGCTCGGCAATGCGCGGCGCCGCTTCCTGGATGGCCTTGATGGCCGGCAGGTCGGCCGCAGCCGGGGCAAGCTGGCCGTTGAAACGCTTGGCGATGAAACCGGCCGAACGGCTGGCGATATTGACGTACTTGCCGACCAGGTCGGAATTGACGCGGGCGATGAAGTCCTCGAAATTGAGGTCGATGTCTTCCATCGTGTTGGAGAGCTTGGCGGCGAAGTAGTAGCGCAGCCATTCCGGATTCAGGCCGGTCTTCAGGAAGCTCTCGGCGGTGATGAAGGTGCCGCGCGACTTGGACATCTTGGCGCCGTCCACGGTGAGGAAGCCGTGCGCGAAAATCCGGGTCGGCGTGCGGAAGCCAGCATGCTGCAATTCGGCGGGCCAGAACAGGGCGTGGAAGTAGAGGATGTCCTTGCCGATGAAGTGGTACAGCTCAGTCTGCGAATCGGGCTTGAAGTATTCGTCGAAATCGAGTCCCTGCTTGGCGCACAGGTTCTTGAACGAGCCCATGTAGCCGATCGGCGCATCGAGCCAGACGTAGAAATACTTGCCCGGCGCATCGGGAATTTCGAAACCGAAATAGGGGGCGTCGCGCGAAATGTCCCAGTCGGTCAGCTTGTTGTCGCCGGGCGCGCCCAGCCACTCCTGCATCTTGTTGGCGGCCTCGCTCTGCAGCACGCCACTGCTGGTGTATTGGCGCAGGAAGGCCTCGCAGCGCGGGTCGGAGAGCTTGAAGAAATAGTGCTCGGAATTGCGCAGCTCCGGCTTGGCGCCGGAAACGGCGGAGAACGGCTCGATCAGGTCGGTCGGCGCGTAGGCGGCACCGCACACCTCGCAGTTGTCGCCATACTGATCCTTGGCATGGCACTTCGGGCACTCGCCCTTGATGAAGCGGTCGGGCAGGAACATCTGCTTGACCGGGTCGTAATACTGCTCGATGGTGCGCACGTCGATCAGCCCGGCTTCGCGCAGGCGGCCGTAGATGGTGTTGGCGCACTCGCGGTTTTCCGGCGAATGGGTGCTGTGATAGTTGTCGAAGCCGACCAGGAAGCCCGAGAAGTCGCGGAAATGCTCGCCATGCACGCGCTCGATCAACTGCTCCGGCGTGATGCCTTCCTTCTCGGCGCGCAGCATGATCGGCGTGCCGTGCGTGTCATCGGCGCAGACGTACCAGCACTCGTTGCCAGACATTTTCTGGAAGCGCACCCAGA
>CAZDRS010000373.1:0-2773 GCA_964507585.1 uncultured Dechloromonas sp. | reverse complement strand
GGTGACGCGGCGTCCACGAATGCGGCGAACGGGAGACGAAATGATAGCGCGCGACATGATAGGAGGGGTCGAAACCGTAGAAATTACGGCGCATTTCGGCCAGTTCCGCTTCCCGATAAGCCGCCAGCGGCTTGGCGGCTTCATCGGCGGCACGCTTCGCCGCCTTGGCTGCCAGCTTTTCGGCAATCTGCGGGTCGCCGGCCAGTTCGGCCGCCCGCCGCGCCACATCCACCGCAAAGCCCGGCCCGGGCAGGCAGGCATCGTAAAAACCAAGCCTGACGGCCTCCGGCCCGGTCATCGGCAGGCGGTGGCGCATGATGGCCCGCGCCCCTTCCGCGCCCACGCGCGGCGGCAGCAGGTAAGTCCAGAATTCCGAACCAAACAGATTGCCCATGTTCTTGTAGTGCGGATTGAGCATGACGCCATCGCGCACCCAGACGTAGTCGGCGGCCCGCGCCAGGAAGCAGCCGCCGGCGCCGGTATTGCCGCCAACCGCCGCCACCGTCAGTTGCGTCTCGCAGCGCAGGATGGCCTCGGCCAGGTCGTCGATGGCGTTGATGTTGGCCCACGACTCGTCGGCCGGGCTCTCCGCCGCCTCGATAGTGTTCAGATGAATGCCGTTCGACCAGAAATCGCTGCCGCCGCGCAGCACGATAACCTTGGTCGGCCGCTGCGTCGCCCAGCGGAAGGCCTCGGTCAACCGCTGGCACTGTACCGTGCTCATCGCACCGTTGTAGAAATCGAAGCTCAGAAAACCAACGCTGGCGGCTTCCTCGTAAGCGATGTCCTGCCAGGTCGGCGCTGCCGCCTTCCAGCAATCGGCGAGCGGCAGTTCGGGGAGTGAGCCCGCCTCGGGAAAGGCCAGCGTTGCCGGCAACTTGATGCCGCCCGGGCGCTTGACGTGGCCGATCCACACTGCGCCATCAACCGTCGCCCGGCATAGGGCGCTTTCACGGCGCCCGAGCAAGGCCCCGGGTTCGCCGCGCAGCGTCGCCTCGGGCCAGGCATCGAACAAGTGGCAGGGCTGGCCGAAGAGCACGTCGGCGACACCGGGAAAGCCATCAGCGGCATTCAGCTTGGCCAGCACCACTGCGCTGACATCCTGTTGCCAGTCGATGGCACGGTCGGTCTGCTTCATCAGGGCGTGTGCCTTGCCCGGCACGCGCTCCGGCACGAACACACCCGACTCGACCCGCTCGACCGCCTGCAGCACGGCCCGAACCGCCGCCTCGGTCACCTGGTTGCGGTACAGCGACGCCTTGCGCGTTGCCGCCATCGGGAAAGCTGCTGCCGCCCAGACTGGCCCGGCATCCATTTCCGCCTCGGCCTGCAACACGGTAACGCCCCACTCACCCAGGCCGTTGCGGATCGCCCAGTCGAGCGCCGAGGGGCCTCGGTCGCCCGGCACGCCGGGATGCACGATCAGGCACCGATGACGCGACCAGACGCTTTCCGGGATGGCGCGCTTCAGGAAAGGCGCCAGCACCAGATCGGGCTTGAACAATGCAACCGCCTCCTCCGTCACCGAGTCGGAAATATCGAACTCGATGCTGAGTTCGTGACCACGCCCGCTCAGTTCGCAGAACAGGCGCTGCGTCAGGCTATTGAAGCTGTGGGTAATGAACAGGATTCTCACGATTTACACTTCTTTACAAAACATGCTATCGGAATACATCTTGCAAAATCGCGGCTTCGGAAGCCATTGATTTTCAAGGCGCATATTCGTTATTACTTTGGCGATATTTGTACTGTAACAAGCCTTGGCTACGATTCGCCCCATCTGCACAGCTAATCGAGACTGACCATGCAAGCGCAACGCAAACCTGCCAAGACCCGCTCCCCCAGGGCGAATCGCGCACCTCGACCGGAATATATCGCCGCTGTTCGCTATCCCGAAGGTCATAGCGAAATATTCCATATCCGTAATGCCGACAATTTTGCCGATGCCCGCGAATTGGTCATTTCCGAGGTTGGCGACTTCGCTTCGATCATGGTTGCGCTGCGCCACTGAGCGTTCAGCAAATCCGCGGCAATTGTTCGCCACTCAACCAGTCAACAATACGCCGGCCACCGAAAGCGGTGGTCATCTGCACAAAGTGGTGATCGTCGGCCTGCACGCTGCCAATGATCGCCGCATCAGCCCCCTGCGGGTGCGCCCGCATCGCGGCCAATAGCTTTTCCGCATCCGCTTCGGCACAAATCGCCACCAGTTTGCCTTCGTTGGCGACATAAAGCGGATCCAGCCCCAGAAACTCGCAGGCTGCCTCGACCGCCGGCTTTACCGGCAAATCCTTTTCGCGCAGCATCATGCCAACGCCCGACTGCTTGGCAATCTCGTTCAGCGTCGTCGCCAAGCCGCCGCGTGTTGGGTCGCGCAGCACGTGGATATCCGCACCGCTGGCCCGCATCGCTGCAATCAGGCCATGCAGCGCTGCCGTATCCGACACGATGGGCGACTCGAAACCCAGGCTTTCGCGCTCAGCCATGATCGCCATGCCGTGATCGCCCAGCGTGCCGGAAACCAGAATCACGTCGCCCGGCTGCGCATTGCGCCCCGACAGTTCCTTACCCGGCCTTACCACGCCGACGCCGGTTGTCGTGATGAACACGCCATCGCCCTTGCCGCGCTCGACAACCTTGGTGTCACCCGTCACCACCGGCACCCCGGCCTCCCGCGCCGCCTCGGCCATGCTTTGCACGATGCGCGCCAGATCGGCGAACTTGAACCCCTCTTCCAGGATAAACCCGGCCGACAGATACAAAGGCTCGGCCC
>CAZDRS010000372.1:0-2778 GCA_964507585.1 uncultured Dechloromonas sp. | reverse complement strand
CCCAGTGCAGGAAATAGACGCCGTCGGCATCGTTGTTGCCGGTGGTGAATTCCTTCTCCAGCCCGCGCTGCTGATAGTCCCAGCAGGTGTCGAAGAGCAGATCCATCGCCCAGCGCGTCAGCTTGTGCTGGGCGTCGTCCTTGCGGTTCTTGTTGCCGCGCCCGGCGTAGTTGAGGTGCGAGAAATAGAAGCGGTCGATGCCCTCGTCCTCGACCAGCTTGAGCAGACCAGGCAGGTCGTGGGCGTTGTCCTGCGTCATCGTGAAGCGCACACCGATCTTCAGGCCGAGGTCGCGGCACAGGCGAATGCCCTTCAGCGAGGCCTCGAAGGCACCGTCCAGCCGGCGGAACTTGTCGTGCGTTTCACGGATGCCGTCGAGCGAGACGCCGACATAGTTGAAATCGCATTCGGCGATCTTGTCGATATTGTTTTCGTCGATCAGCGTACCGTTCGACGACAGCCCGACGTAGAAACCCTTGGCCTTGGCGCGCTTGGCGATGTCGTATATATCCGGCCGCAGCAGCGGCTCGCCGCCGGACAGGATGAGCACCGGCACCTTGAAGCCCTTGAGGTCGTCCATCACCGTGCACACCTGCTCGTAGGACAGTTCGCCGGGGAAATTGGTGTCGGCCGAAATGGAATAGCAATGCTTGCACGTCAGGTTGCAGCGCCGGATCAGATTCCAGATGACCACCGGGCCAGGTGGATTACGTTTCGGCCCGAGCGGGCTGGGGGCGGCGATCTCGGCCATGTACTGCGAAATTCGGAACATGCGGCATCCTCTCTTGAAGTCCGGCTATTGCAACCGAAGCGCCGCTTGCCAGCCTTGACGTGAGTCAACGGAGCGAATCAGACAAGAATCGAATTGCGCATAAATCGTATATTTGATATATATTCAAATTATCGAACTTACCCACAATCGATGCCATGGCCTCAGCCCAACCTGACATCATCGACAATGCATTGCCTCCGCTGGTTCTCGTTGTCGACGATTCCATCTCGATGCGGGAAGGCATCTCGGCCATCATCCGCCATGTCGGTTGCCGGACAGCCACGGCCAGATCGGGCAACGAAGGCTTGGCCAGGGCGCGCGAACTGTCGCCCGATCTGATCCTGAGCGACCTCGAAATGCCCGACGGCACCGGATTGGATCTGCTCACCCAACTACGTGCCGATCCGGCGCTGGCCATGGTGCCTTTCATAATGATCACCAGCGTTGCCGACCGCAGCAGCACGCGCCGGGCGATGGAGCTGGGCGCCGACGATTACCTGACCAAGCCCTTCACGCCCGACGAGGTAATGTCCACCGTCCAGGGCCGGCTGGCCAAGCAGCGTAACTGGCGCGAGGCGACGCAGGCCCTGGCGGCCGCCTACAGCCAGGGGATGATGGGCGTCCTGCCGCACGAATTCCGCACCCCGCTCAATTCCATTCTCGGCTTTGCCGAATTGATGTCCATTTTTGCCGAACGCGGGCTCTCCCCGGCACAAACACGGGAATTCGCCGACGCCATCGGGCGGGCCGGCAAAACCCTGCTCGGCCACACCACCCGCTTTCTGACCCTGATGGAACTGCAAAGCCTGGGCACACTGGGCAACGGCAGCGAACGCTGCGACCTCGGCCCGAGCTGGCTCGAAAATCGTCTCGAGAGCGCACTGGACAAGACAGTGGCGACCGGCCAGCCGCCCCGCTTCCGGATCGACGCGGCAGAAGCCACCGTACACTGCCGCGAACACCTGCTGGCCACCATGTTCGATGAAATGCTCGGCAACGCCATCAAGTTTGCCGAACCGGACAGCGAGATCGTGATCAGCGGCCAGGTCAGCGGAGCCGACTACCTCCTGGCCGTGGACAACACCGGTTCCCACTTTCCGCTCGACAAACTGCGCGAAATCGGTGCCTTCGTACAATTCGACCGGGGTCGGCAGGAGCAACAGGGGCTCGGCATCGGCCTCGCCACCCTGCACCACGCCGCCCGCCTGAGCGGAACGCACTTCACCATCGCCAACCTGCCGGAACGCACCGTCCGCGCCAGCCTCCGCCTGCGCCGCACCTGACAGGCCGCCCGCCAGAGTTTTTGCCGCCACGTCATCGTTCCGGCTGCTCGCACGTTATGGGGGAGGAGTATACTTTTACGATGACCTTGAACGCACAAAACGGTGCCGGTATCGATCCGGCCATCCCCGGCCGTTGGGCGGCCGATATCGAATCCCGCCTAGGTGAAGGAGAGCAGGTTCAGGCCTGGCTGGAAACCAACCTCGACCACGACCTGACATTTGCCGCCGGTCTGGTTCTCGTCACCAACCGCCGCCTGCTGGCGCAGGCCGCCGGCCAAGCGACATGGCAGGAATGGCCGTTGCAAGCCGGCCTCAAGCTCAACCACCACGACCAGGCCGGCGTCGGCGCCCTGGAACTGGTCGATGCCAATGGGCGCCTGGCTACCTGGCGCTACACGCTGGCTCGCAACCTGGCCGCCCTGCGCGTCATTGCCGAATTCGACCTGCACCTGGCCAGCCAGGTTTCCGGCAAGCCGGTCGAGCGGCCGAACGAAGATGTCTGCCAAAAATGCAAGGCGCCGCTGCCGCCCGGCGAAGACGAATGCCCGATCTGCAACCGTGAATCGACTGTCTCGCCCTCGACCTGGACGCTGTTCCGCCTGTGGCGCTTCGCCCGGCCGTACCGCTGGCAACTGTTCATGGGCTTCGCGCTGACGCTGGCCTCGACGGCCGCGACGCTGGTGCCGCCCTACCTGACCATGCCGCTGATGGACAACGTGCTGA
>CAZDRS010000371.1:0-2780 GCA_964507585.1 uncultured Dechloromonas sp. | reverse complement strand
ATGACCGGGCCGATTACCATCCGCTCCGCGTGCAGCCATCATTTCGTGCCGATCGTTGGCCGCTGCTGGATTGGCATCGTCCCTGGCGAGCGCGTCATCGGGCTGTCCAAGTTCAACCGGATCGTCGACTGGGTTGCCAGCCGTCCGCAGATTCAGGAAGAACTGGTCATGCAGATTGCTGACTTTATCGAAGAGCAGATCCAGCCGAAGGGTCTGGCGGTGGTAGTCGAGGCGACGCACCTCTGCATGACTTGGCGCGGAGTCAAGGAACCGATGGAGGCCAAGATGACGACCAATGTCATGCGCGGTGCCTTCCGTGACAAGCCCGAGGCCCGGGCTGAGTTCATGACTCTTGTTGCCAAGGGATGAAACTGTACCTAGCCGGTATCTATACAGCGAACTTCAAGATCGGGGGTTCGCTGTATAACCGCCTCACCGAGAACGAAAAGAGGCAGCGGGAGAGCGCCACCAACCTGCTCGAGTCCTACCACTATATTCACCGGCAGACCTTCGTGGATAGCATCCGCGCAGACGGCCGGAAGGTGTTTCTGGACTCGGGGGCGTTCTCGGCTTTTACCAAGGGTGTGGAGGTGGATCTCCCGAAGTACTGTGACTACATCAAGCGCAACAAAGATATCATCGAGCACGTGGATGGTACGCTGCTGGCCTCTGTGTTGGACGGCATCGGTGACCCGCTGAAGACTTGGCGGAACCAGCTTGCCATGGAGCAGCTCGGGGTTCGGCCGTTGCCCTGCTTCCACTATGGGGAAGACGAGCGGTACCTTGAGTGGTATATCGCCAACTACGACTACATCACCCTGGGTGGTATGGTGCCCATCTCGACCCCACAGCTCAAACTCTGGTTAGACCGGATCTGGGAGAAGTACCTGACCGATGGTTCTGGAAGGCCGCGGATCAAGGTTCATGGCTTCGGCCTGACAACGGTCTCGCTGATGGAGCGGTACCCGTGGTATTCCGTGGACTCATCTTCCTGGGTTCAGACCGCGCGCGTGGGTGGTATGTTGCTGATGCCCGAGGCCCGAGTCATCAACGTGTCCAACCAAAGTCCGCAGCGTCGGGTGGAGGGGCAGCACATCGATACCCTGACGCCTCTCCAGCGGCAGGCCGTCGAGCAGAAGCTGGCAGCCTGCGGGGTAGATACCGAGCGCATGCGGGAGACCTACCTGTCGCGTTGGTGCTACAATATCTGGGCGTTTGACCAACTCGGCATCCAGCACTTCGAGGAAGATCCGAAGTTCGTGCCTGACCAGTTAGGATTATTCTAATGCTTGACTCTCTTCGCTTTGTCCAGGGAGCCGTCGCGAAGAAAGACTTCGTCCCGGCTCTCACCCACTTCAGAATCGAGGGTGGGACCATCCGCGGATTCAACGGCATGCTGGGCCTCTGCTGCCCGATCGATCTGGACCTTGATTGCAGCCCAAAAGCACTCCAATTTGTCAAGGCGGTGCAGACCTGCAAAGACACCATCCAGCTCCACATGACTCCAGCAGGGCGGCTGTCCGTCAAGTCTGGCAAGTTCAAGGCACTGGTCGATTGCATTCAGGACAGCTTCCCGGAGGTTTCCCCCGAGGGGCAAGAGCTCCAGCTCGACGGTGGGCTGCTCGAGGTCCTCAAGCTGCTCGCGCCATTCATTGCAGACGATGCGAGCCGCCCCTGGGCGCGCGGCATCCTTCTGCGAGGGCAATCGGCCTTCGCAACCAACAACATTGTTCTGATCGAACGCTGGCTCGGATACACCTTCCCTGTGGAAATCAACATCCCGAAGTCGGCGGTCACCGAGCTTATCCGAATCGGAGAGGAGCCGGAAAGCCTGCAGGTGACCGAGAATAGTGTCACCTTCCACTTCGCCGGCAAGCGTTGGCTGCGCACGCAGACCTACTCAACCCAGTGGCCCGACCTTTCCAAAATCCTCGACCGTCCAGCCGCCCCGCAGCCGATCCCGGATGGCTTGTGGGATGCGGCGGTTGATCTTCTTCCGTTCGTAGATGAGCTTGGCCGCCTCTTCCTGACCCCTGGGCAAGTAACCACAGGGCATGGTGATGGTGCCGGTGCCGCCATCGACGTCCCAGGGATCCAAGCCGACGGTTGTTTCAATGCCCAGCAGGTTATCCTACTCAAAGGGGTAGCCAAGACGCTTGACCTGGGTGGATACCCTGGGCCGTGCGCTTTCTTCGGGGACCAGATCCGCGGTGCTCTGATTGGGATGCGTGCATGAGAGTCGATAGCATTGGCATGTTCTGGGAGGACGTGCCTTCTGGGGGTCGCGGAAGCAAGGTAGTGCGGGTGATGCCGCCTATCCCGGACACCGGCTGGCTGCCACCGACCTACCTGCCCGACCTTTCCCGGGCGCGGGTAATCTCAATCGACTGCGAAACCTACGACCCGGAGCTGCTGGACCATGGCCCAGGCTTGGCGCGCGGCAAGGGGCACAGCGTCGGTGTCTCAGTCGGGGCTGATGGTGGCGGTCGCTGGTACTTCCCGATTCGCCACGAGGTCGAGCCGGAGCATAACTGGCCGCCGGAGACCGTTCTGGCCTGGCTGCGGGACACCCTCGCAAACCCCGCACAGCCCAAGGTCGGTGCCAACCTTATGTACGACGTTGGTTGGCTTCGCCACGAGGGCGTAACCGTCGCTGGCGAGCTCGTGGACGTGCAATACGCCGAAGCCCTGCTGGACGAGCGCGCAGAGGTAGCCTTGGAGACCCTGGCCCAGAAATATCTCGGCGAGGGCAAGGAATCCAGCCTGCTCTACCGCTGGTG
>CAZDRS010000370.1:0-2793 GCA_964507585.1 uncultured Dechloromonas sp. | reverse complement strand
AGCCTGGTCGGCCGTTACCGCTGGCTGAGCGATGCCGGCATCGAATCCTCGCTGCAACTCTCGGCCGCCCGCTCGGGTATCGAGATCAACGGCTTCATCGACGAAACGCGCAACACCTTCGACTTCGATTACCAGGGCCGCTACGCCATCGGCACCCACGACGTGCTGTGGGGCCTGTCGCACCGCAGCTCATCGGATGAAATCACCACCCCTGGCACCTATATCAACATCCAGCCAAACGCCTACATCCAACGTAACAGTGGCATCTTCCTGCACGACGACTGGACGCTGATGGCCGAAAAACTGAAGCTGGGCCTGGGGGTGCGCTGGGATCATGCCAGCCGCAACGGCAGCTACGTATCGCCCAATGCCACGCTGTTGTGGACGCCGTCGCGCAGCGATTCGATCTGGTTCAAATACGCCGAGGCACCCCGTACTGCCGCCCGGGCCGAACAGGATGTCTCCGTTTTCTCCAGTGTGAATGTGTCGACGGCAAGCGTCCCCTTCCCGCCCAACACCGTAAAAATCCCCACCTTCATCTTCGCCCAACCGGGCAGCCACGGCAGCCTGCATGCCGAACGTACCCAGGGCGTAGAGATTGGCTATCGCAAGCAGTTCTCACCGGCCTTCAGCGCTGACATGAACGTCTATCGCTACCATTACAAGGATCTGCGTAGCGGCGGACTGACCGGGGTCTATGGTTGCTCGCCGATGTTCCCGGGCTATGTTGCCGGTGGCTGCCCTGCCTTCTTGCAAAATCTGCCTGTCTATTTCGCTACCGGCGCCGCCAGCAACGAACTGGCCGGCTGGAACACCGGTGCCGAGTTGTCGCTCGACTGGCTGGTCACGCCCAACTGGCGCCTGCAGTTCTCCTATACCTGGAGCCGCCTGGACATGAACACCTATGCCGACCAGGCGATCCAGGCCGATGCGCAGATACTCGAGAAATCGGCGCCACGCCATTACGGCTCGCTGCGTTCGCAGTGGAACCTCGACCCGCGGCAGCAGGTCGATGTCTGGCTGCGCGGCTCAGCCGGTTTCGAGCGGCTCGACGCGCCCTTTACGACGACGATCCATGTGCCCGGCTACCTCACGCTCGACCTGCGCTACGCCTATCGCTTCGACAAGAGCCTGGAAGTTGCGCTGATCGGTCGCAACCTGATCGGCGCCCGCCGCTTCGAGTACGTTTCGGACTACATTCCGACCGTCGCCACCGAACTGGCGCCTTCCGTCCTGCTGACCACCCGCTGGACATTCTGAGCACCGTCATGGCCCGCCCCCCCTTCCTTCGCCACTTGCGCAAGCTGACGCTGGCGCTTGGCATGGCACTGGCCATGCCGGCGACGTTTGGCGAAGTCACCTCGGAATCGCAACTGAAGGCGGCCTACCTGGTCAATTTCCTCAAATACGTGGAATGGCCGACCAGCCGCAGCACGGTCAACATCTGCCTGTTCGGGCGGGATAGCCTTGGCCCCTACCTCGCCAACTACGAGGGGCGCCAGATTGCCGGGCGCGAACTGCATATCCGCAAGGTGAGCAGCCCCGAGCAATTGGCCGATTGCCAGGAACTGTTCATTCCCGACACCGAGGAGGCCCGTATCAGCGCCGTGCTCCGCTGGGTGGACAAGCAGGCGATCCTGACGGTCAGCGATTCGGAAAACTTCACCCGCGAAGGCGGCGCCATTGCGCTGATCCGCAACGACGGCCGCCTGCAGTTCGATGTCAACAACGATGCCATCGGCCGTGCCAACCTGAAGGCCAGTTCGCAAATGCTGCGCCTCGCCCGCCAGATCATCGGGAGCAATCGATGAAACGCGACGACCTGCCCATCCGCCACCGCTTGGCCCTGATCATCGCCGTATCACTGAGCGTCAGCCTGCTGGTGACTTCGCTCTTCTTCGCCGTGCGCCAGGTCGATCATCGACGTGGGGCCAAGCTGACCGAATTGCGCTCGATGGCCGAGGTCATCGCCTTCAATGCCACGGCGGTGGTCGAATTCGCCGACCTGAATGCCGCCGAACGCCTGTTTGCCCCGCTCGGGCTGCACCACGACATCGTCGCGGCCTACATGAGCAACACCGACGGCAGTTTCAGCTACCCCTACCAGCAGGCGGGCGCCGACCTGCCCGATGCAGAGCACTTGCGTCCGGCAATGCGCAACGGCCAGAACCAGATCGTCGACTGGCGGCACGTTACCGTCGTCGTGCCCATCGCCATGAACGATGCAACCATCGGTTCGGTTGCCTTGACCGCCAGCCTGCGCAGCGTCTGGGGCGAGGTCGCCGTCGACTTTGCCGCCATGTCGGCGGCAGCACTGGCGGCCTTCGCCCTCGCCCTGCTCATCGCCCAGCGCATGCAGCGCTCGCTGCTCACCGCCCTCGGCTCGCTTACCGAAACGGCCAACCGCGTCGCCAGTCGCCGGGATTTCAGCGAGCGGGCGCACAAGCACTCCAACGATGAAATCGGGCAACTGGCCGATGCCTTCAATACCATGCTGGTCGAACTGGCCGAGCGCGACACCGAATTGACCGGCCACCGCGAGCACCTGGAGGAGGAAGTCGCCAAGCGCACCCAGGAACTGCTGCTCGCCAAGGATGCCGCCGAGAGCGCCAACCGGGCGAAGAGCGCCTTCCTGGCCAACATGAGCCACGAAATCCGCACCCCGATGAACGGCATCATCGGCGTCGCCGACCTGCTCGCCGCCGGCAAGCTGACCGCCCAGCAGCAGAGCCAGCTGGCCACCCTGCGCGGCTCGGCCGACACGCTGCTTTTCCTGCTCAACGACATTCTCGA
>CAZDRS010000369.1:0-2794 GCA_964507585.1 uncultured Dechloromonas sp. | reverse complement strand
GCTCATGCGAGTACTGCCATGCTTGCTGACATGTTCGGCTCGATTTCCGTGGAGCGTGCATAAATGGACGCACTGATGAATTTCGGACAGGGTATTTTCGGGGGAGCCTGGCCTGCGGTATGGGCCCTGCTCAAGATTGTCCTGATCGTTGCCCCACTGATGCTGGGCGTTGCATATCTGACCTATTTCGAACGTAAGGTCATTGGCTACATGCAGGTGCGTATCGGCCCCAACCGTGTTGGCCCTTGGGGGTTGATACAGCCGATTGCCGATGGTCTGAAGCTGTTGCTGAAGGAAATCATCGTTCCGGCAACTGCCAACAAGGGTATTTTCATCATCGCCCCGATGTTGGCCATCGCTCCCGCGCTGGCTGCGTGGGCGGTAGTGCCCTTCACCGATAGTCTGGTTTTGGCCAATATCGACGCCAGCCTGCTGTACATCATGGCCATCACTTCGATGGGTGTGTACGGCATCATCCTGTCCGGCTGGGCGTCCAACTCCAAGTATGCCTTCCTTGGTGCGATGCGTTCGGCTGCCCAGATGGTTTCGTATGAAATCTCGATGGGCTTCTCGCTGATTTGCGTGTTGATGGTTTCCAACAGCCTGAATCTGGCTGAAATCGTCAGTGTTCAGGATCACGGGCGCTTCGCCGGTTGGGGGCTTGGTTTCCTGTCCTGGAACTGGCTGCCGCTGTTCCCGATGTTCCTGGTCTATTTGATCTCGGGGGTTGCCGAAACCAACCGTGCTCCGTTCGACGTGGCAGAAGGTGAATCGGAAATCGTCGCCGGCTTCCATGTCGAATATTCCGGTATGGCTTTTGCCGTCTTCTTCCTGGCTGAATACGCCAACATGATTCTGGTTTCCGCACTGACCTCGATCATGTTCCTCGGTGGCTGGTTGTCTCCGGTTGGGTTCCTGCCGGACGGCATTTTCTGGCTGTTCGCCAAGATGTCGGCGATTCTCTTCCTGTTCCTTTGGTTCCGTGCGACTTTCCCGCGTTACCGTTATGACCAGTTGATGCGTCTGGGGTGGAAGGTTTTTGTGCCGATCTGCTTGGTATGGCTGGTTGTTGTCGGCGTCTGGATGATGTCGCCGCTGAATATCTGGAAGTGAGGAGAGACTAATGGGTTCGATGAAGGAAATCTTCAACAGCCTCTTCCTCAAGGAATTGTTGAAGGGGATGTCGGTAACCGGCAAGTATTTCTTTGCCCGCAAGATTACCGTTCAATATCCGGAGGAGAAGACGCCGCAGAGCTTCCGTTTCCGTGGCCTGCATGCCTTGCGTCGCTACGAAAATGGTGAGGAGCGTTGTATCGCCTGCAAGTTGTGCGAGGCTATTTGTCCTGCGATGGCTATCACGATCGAGGCCGAACCGCGCGATGATGGCTCGCGTCGCACGACACGTTACGACATTGATCTGACCAAGTGCATTTTCTGCGGTTTTTGCGAAGAGGCCTGTCCGGTGGATGCGATCGTCGAAACTCGTATTTTCGAGTATCACGGCGAGAAGCGCGGCGACCTGTACTACACCAAACAGATGTTGCTGGCCAACGGCGACCGTTACGAGGATCAAATCGCGAAGGATCGCGAGCTTGATTCCGCTTACCGATAACAGGTGGAAGCAATGGATTTTCAAACTGGGGTTTTCTTCTTCCTGTCGGCAATCCTGATCTTCGCGAGCCTGCGCGTGATCACCGCGCGCAATCCCGTGCATGCTGCGTTGCATCTGATTCTTGCCTTCTTCACCTGCGGCGGCATCTGGGCCTTGTTGCAAGCCGAATTTCTAGCTATTGCCATCATTCTGGTTTATGTCGGCGCTGTCATGGTGCTTTTCCTGTTCGTCGTGATGATGCTGGATATCAACATCGACCGCATTCGCCAGGGCTTTTGGAACTATCTTCCGCTGGGGGCGCTGCTCGGTTTGCTGATGGTTCTGGAAATGGGGCTCGTTCTGGGCAGCAAATATTTTCAGGTGCCTGCCGCAGAAGCGCTCGTGCCGGCCGGAGTGTCCAACACTAAGTCGATTGGCGCGCTGATGTTCAGCGATTACGTCTATCCCTTCGAACTGGCTTCCCTGATTCTGCTGGTTGGCATGATCGCTGCGATCGTCCTGACCTATCGCGGGCCGAAGAAATCCAAGTACACCAACCCGAATCAGCAGGTCTTCGTCAAGGCGAAGGATCGCGTCCGCGTTCTGCAGATGCCGGTTGAAAAAGACTGAACGCAGGGAAGATTATGCTCACTTTGACTCTCTCGCACTTCCTGATTCTGGGCGCGATTCTGTTCGCGATCAGCGTGGTTGGGATATTCCTGAACCGGAAGAACCTGCTCGTGTTGCTGATGGCCATCGAACTGATGCTGCTGGCGGTGAACATGAACTTTGTGGCCTTCTCGCACTATTTGCAGGATTTGTCCGGCCAGATTTTCGTCTTCTTCATCCTGACCGTCGCGGCTGCTGAATCTGCGATCGGCTTGGCCATCCTGATCGTGCTGTTCCGCAACCTCAAGAGCATCCATGTGGATGACCTGGGCAGCCTGAAGGGTTAAACATGGAAATGCAAAAACTCTATCTGCTCGTTCCGCTGGCTCCGTTGATCGGTGCCATGATTGCCGGCCTGTTCTGTCGCCTTATTCCGCGCTGGGTGGCCCATACGGCAACCATCGCCGGCGTGGCGATCGCCTTCATCGCTTCGGTGATGATTTTCAAGGATGTGCAAGCTGGTCATACCTTCAACGGCCCGGTTTACACCTGGTTAACCAGCGGCGATTACAAGTTCGAGGTTGGTTTCCTGAT
>CAZDRS010000368.1:0-2804 GCA_964507585.1 uncultured Dechloromonas sp. | reverse complement strand
ACCAAGTAATTCGCCGACGCTTCAACGAAAAGCCCTGCCTTGGCAGGGCTTTTTCTTTTCCCCTCAGCTTTCAAGACATCATGCTCAACGCCGACCAAGCCGAACTCGACAAATTTGGAGAACTTGCCCACCGCTGGTGGGATCCGAACAGCGAATTCAAGCCGCTGCACGACATCAACCCCCTGCGCCTGGATTGGATCGACAAGGCGGTTGGCCTCTCTGGCAAGCGCGTACTCGATGTTGGCTGCGGTGGCGGCTTATTGTCCGAGGGTATGGCGGTACGCGGCGCCAGAGTGACCGGCATCGACTTGTCGGAAAAGCCGCTCGGCGTCGCCAAGTTGCACCTGCTGGAAAGTGGCCAGCAGGTCGACTACCGCAAGATTTCGGTCGAGGCGCTGGCGGAAGAAATGCCCGCCGCCTTCGATGCGGTAACCTGCCTGGAAATGCTGGAGCACGTTCCGAACCCCTCCAGTGTCGTGACCGCCTGTGCCAAGTTGGTCAAGCCAGGCGGCCAAGTCTTCCTGTCCACCCTGAATCGCAACCCCAAGTCCTATCTGTTCGCTGTCCTCGGTGCCGAGTACATCCTGAAGATGCTGCCCAAGGGCACGCACGACTACGCCAAGTTCATCAAGCCGTCCGAACTAGCGCGCTGGGCCAAGCTGGCCAACCTGGAGCCGGACGAGTTGATCGGCATGAGCTACAACCCGCTCACCCAGACCTACGCCCTGGGCCAGGACACCAGTGTCAATTACCTGATGCGCGCCACACGGCATGCTTGACGCTGTCCTCTTCGATCTCGACGGCACGCTGGCCGACACCGCCCCCGACTTGGGCGCGGCGGTCAACGCGCTGCTCAGGGAGGAAGGACTGGCCGACAAGCCGCTGCCCTTGCTTCGCCCCTATACCTCGCAAGGGGTGCGCGGCTTGCTGAAGGCCGGTTTCGGCATTGATGGCAACGACCCAAGCTACGAACGCCGCGCCCAACGCTTTCTCGACCTGTATCACGAACGCCTGTGCCGGGAGACCAGCCTGTTTTCCGGCGTCGCGGAACTGCTCGACACATTGGAAGAGCACGGGCTTGGCTGGGGTATTGTCACCAACAAACGGACGCGTTTTACCAATCCGCTGGTTGCACAACTGGGCCTGACACCCCGCACCAACTGCGTGGTCAGTGGCGACACGACAGCCGAAGCCAAACCGTCGCCATTACCCATCCTGCACGCCTGCCAGTTGCTCGCTTGCCGCCCGGAGCGCACCTGGTATATCGGTGATGACCGCCGTGATATCGTCGCCGGCAAGGCGGCTGGTTGTTTCACGGTTGCCGTCAGCTACGGCTACCTGGGAGACGGGGGCCCGATCGACACCTGGGAGGCCGACCTGATCGTCGACCATCCAGCCGAACTGGCCCAGCACATCCTCAAGCGCGTCGCGCCGATATAAGCAGGTTGCGTGGCGTCAGCCGACGCGGACAGAAAGTTCCCAACTCGACGGAATAGCCGTCATTTTCCAGATAGCCGGCCAGATCGAGTACCAGCCAGACTTCGATTGCCCGACGGAAGGCATGGCGGACGATGGACAAGCGCATCACCTCGCGCTGGCGTTGCCAGCCCAGCGTTTCGAAGTGCTCGCTGGAGGTGGTCAGGCCGGGAGCCGGCAAACCTTCGCGAACCGCCATTCGGTGCAGGAAGTCGGCGAAACTGCCACGAAACCAGGCAGCCGGCACGGACTTGAAGCTTTTATAGACACCGGCGGAATGCTCCCGGCGGAAAGCATCGAAACCAAGTTTCCAGGCCATTTCGCGATCCCGCTGCCGGGCCAGGCGGGGCGAAGCGGTAACGGTTTCGGTAACCGCCAGGCGCAGGTCATCACGTGTCAGGCTCAGCGCACTTGGCCCGGCCAGCGGTGGATAGGCCTGCTCGACACCGCGGTAATAGCAACAGGGGGCCACGTCGAAATGGCTAACCCCGGCGGCACTGCCCTGCGTAATCAGGCGCCGGTGCAAATCGCCGCAGGCATGCAGGGCGACGGCATGTTGCCCGGCTTGCGGCCAATCGGAGGCCGCCAGCGCGTCGCATTGCCAGAATCGATGATCGAGCGCCAGCTTGTCGGCCAACAGGCTGCCTGCCGCACAGAGTTGCGGATCAATCTCCACGGTGTGCACCGGCCGCTTCCATTCAAGTGCCAGCAGGCGACCCAAATGCCCCTTGCCGCCGCACCAATCCAGCACGCTGCCCCCGGCAGGCTGGCTCGCGGCAACGAAGGCCTCGATCTGCCCTCGCTTGCGGCCCGGTATTTCCCAGGCCCAGCGCGCCCCGTGATCAGTGAGCGGTTGTGTCCGGCATTCTGGTACAGCCGTCAAAGATGGTACTTCGGCAAGCTCCGGCAGATATCGGGCAAGCAGAGCCAGAGCGGCATCGCTGTCGTCATTCAGCGCAACGGCGGCCTCATCCGACAAAGCCAGCAAACTGGCCGCCAGAGCCGGCTGTTCCGCACACCACGCCGGCCTCGGTTCACGGAAAGGCTGTGCGTGCCAGAGTGGGTGAAAAGCATGAAGCGCCGCTGCAAGGCGCTGGCGGCGTTCGGGCAGAAGGCTCAATGGAGGGCCGCCCGGCGCTCACGGCGGCGATAACCGACGACTGCCGGTGCGGCAACCAGCACGACGACCAGGAAACCAATGGCCAACGGCCAACGGATCGGCTGGTTCCACTCGGCACGGGCGGCTTCGCGTTGCGCGACATCGATACGCTGATATTTCAGGATGTTGTTGCCGACATCGTTCGGCTTGCGGTTCTTCAGCCAGCGAT
>CAZDRS010000367.1:0-2813 GCA_964507585.1 uncultured Dechloromonas sp. | reverse complement strand
TGGCCAACGAGCTGGGGCTGCGGGGCTGGGTGCGCAACGACGGGGCCGGGGTGAGCGTTGCGGTCGACGGCAAGAACGAGGCGTGTTTCGCCTCGCGCCTGCAGGCCGAGGCGCCGCGTCTGGCGCGGATCGATGCGATAGAGATCGAGCCCTTTGGCGGGGAATTGCCGGCTGAGGGCTTCGCCATCCTCGACAGCGCCGCCGGCGAGGTCAAAACCGCCATCGGCCCGGATGCCGCGATCTGCCCCGACTGTATCGCCGACCTGTTCGACCCGGCCAGCCGGCGCTGGCGCTACGCCTTCACCACCTGCACCCACTGCGGGCCGCGTTTCACGGTCAGCCGGCGTATTCCCTACGACCGGGCGCAGACCAGCCTCGCTGCCTTTCCGCTGTGCGCGCCGTGCAACGACGAATACACGGCGCCGGCCGACCGCCGCTTCCACGCCGAAACCACCTGCTGCCCCGATTGCGGCCCGCGACTGAGCCTGCTCGATGCCGCAGGGCAGCCGCTGGCCGGCGACCCGATTGCCGAAACCCTGCGCCTGCTGCGCGCCGGGCAGATTGTCGCCATCAAGGGCCTGGGCGGCTTTCACCTCGCCTGCGATGCGCGCAACGCCGCTGCCGTGGCTGCACTGCGCGAACGCAAGCAGCGCGAGGCCAAGCCCTTCGCCATCATGGGGCTGAATGCTGTTTCGCTGGCCGCGCAGGCGCGGATCGGGGCTGGCGAACTGGCGCTGCTGCAGAGCGTTGCCGCACCCATCGTGCTGTGCCCGAAAGGCGATGGCGAACTCGCAGGCATCGCGCCCGACCTGGCCTGGCTCGGTGTCATGCTGCCCACCACGCCCCTGCATCTGCTGCTCTGGCACGAGGCGGCCGGGCAACCGGCCGGCACCGATTGGCTGGGCCAGCCGAGCGACCTGTTGCTGGTGATGACCAGCGCCAACCCGCACGGCGAGCCGTTGGTCATCGACAACGATGAGGCTGCACAGCGCCTGGCGGGCATCGCCGATGCCTTCCTGGTGCATGATCGCGACATCGTCATCCGCTGCGACGACTCGGTGGTGCGCGCCACGCCGCAGGGGCTGGCTTTCATTCGCCGCGCCCGCGGCTACGTGCCGGTGCCGATTCCATTGGCCGACGACGGCCCGACCGTATTGGCGCTGGGCGGCTACCTGAAGAACACGATTTGCGTGCTGAAGGGGCGCCAGGCCTTCCTGTCGCAACATGTCGGCGGCCTCGACAATGCAGCGGCCATCGGTTTCCTCGAAGAAACGGTGGCTCACCTGCTCGACATCCTCGATGTCCGGCCGGATGTCGTCGCCCACGATCTGCATCCCGATTTTGCCTCGACCCATCTTGCCCTGCGCCTGGCCGATGGCTGGGGCGTGCCGGCCATGGCCGTATCGCACCACGCGGCGCACCTCGCCGCCATTGCCGCCGAACATGGCGTGGTCGAGCCACTGTTCGGCCTGGCGCTCGACGGCGTGGGCCTCGGCCCGGATGGCGGCGCCTGGGGCGGCGAGCTGTTGCGGCTGGATGGCGCCACTTGCCAGCGCCTCGGTCATCTGCAGCCGCTGCGCCTGCCGGGCGGCGACCGGGCGGCACGCGAGCCGTGGCGGATGGCTGTTTCGGCGCTGCATGGGGCCGGCCTGGCCGACGAAATTGGCCGTTGGTTGCAAGCGACCTGGCCGCAGCGCGATGCCGGCCCGCTACTGATGCTGCTCTCCCGCGACCTGCGCTGCCCGCCAACGACCAGCCTCGGCCGTTGGTTCGATGCCGCCGCCGGCCTGCTCGGCGTGTGCGACACGATGGCTTTCGAGGGGCAAGCGGCGATGGCGCTCGAAGGCCTGGCCGCCCGCCATGGGCCGCTACCGCCCCTGGTTGGCGGCTACCGGCTGCACGACGGCGGCCGGGTACTCGATCTCAGCCCCTTGCTGGCGGCCCTGCGCGAAGCCTCCGATCCGGCCGCAGGGGCGGCCCTGTTCCACGCTACGCTCGCTGCCGGGTTGGCCGACTGGGCGCTGGCGGGGCTGCATCCGGCCGGCAGCCGGACACTGGCCGTTGGCGGCGGTTGCGCCATGAATGCCGTCCTGATGGCGGCCTTGCGGGATCGGTTGGCCGAGGCTGGGGTCAGCTTGCTCGAAGCACGCCAGGCGCCACCCAACGATGGCGGCCTGGCCCTCGGTCAGGGCTGGCTGGCGCGGTGCACATTTTGTCAGGGGGACTAGTTAATTGGTCTGACAAGTGGCTGATCGAATTGCTTGCAAAAGTGGAAAGTAATTGGCGGTTTTTGGCTGTCAGCCAACTTGCCACTTTTTGCAAGCCATTGAATTTATTGTGTTCTAAAAACTGGCCTGCCTGTTGCTAAAGCCATAGGCAAAAAATCAATTCCATATATTGCCGGCTCCCCCAGCAGAGAGATGGTGTCGTTCATTGAGCGACATCGGGAAACCAAAAAAAGGGGAGATTCATGGCCAACCAAAATTTGATAACGCTGGAACTGGATGATCGCATCGCGGCCGCTGCACGCCGCCTGCAGATGGATCGACGCGAGTTCCTGCAATTCTGTGCCGCCATGGCGAGCACGCTGGGCTTGCCGCAGGGCGCCGATGCCGCGGTGGCCGAAGCCGTCGCTGCCAAGAAGCGGCCGAGCGTGATCTGGCTGCACTTCCAGGAATGCACCGGGTGTACCGAGTCTATCCTGCGCGCCGAGCATCCGACGCTGGAGAAGCTGATTCTCGACGTCATTTCGCTCGACTACCACGAAACGCTGTTCGCGGCGGCCGGCCATCAGGTCGAGGCGGCGCGCAAGA
>CAZDRS010000366.1:0-2814 GCA_964507585.1 uncultured Dechloromonas sp. | reverse complement strand
CAGGGTGTAGGCCGGGCACCAGCCCATCAGGCCGGTAGCCAGCGGCACGATGCCGACATAGCCCCAGGCCGGCAGCATGCCGGCCACGGTGGCGCCAATCAGTCCGGCGCCGGCAACGATACGCAGGATTTTGTCGATACCGCCAACATTTGCAGCCATGATGTGTTCTCCGTTAGGTGTTGTGGACAGCAACCACTATACGGATGGCGTATGGCAGCGTATGTAACCTGGGTCACACAGTCGCCAGTTTTTGCAGGCCTTCGCGGTCGACGACCGTAACCTGCTCGCGGCCAAGGCTGACCAGGCCTTGCGAGGCAAAGCCCTTGAGCAGGCGGCTGACGATTTCGCGCACGCTGCCCAGTTCGTCGGCCAGTTGCTGGTGGGTGACGTTGAGCGTTGCTTCCTGGCGACCCAGGATCAGCTTGGCCAGGCGTTGGTCGAGGCGGGCGAAGGCGACTTCCTCGACCAGTTGCATCAGTTCGCCGATGCGGTCGGCGAACAGGTGGAAGACGAAATCGCGGAAGGGGGCGTGCTCGACCATCAGCGCCGAAAATTCGGGTATCGGCAGGGCCAGCATGGTGAGCGGCGTTTCGGCGATGCCGCGGGCGTTGTAGTCGGTGTGGCCGAGCAGGCAACTGGAACTGATGATGCACGAGCCGCCCGGGGTGACGCGGTAGAGCATCAGTTCCCGGCCGCTGGCGGCAAGCTTGATGACCTTGATGCTGCCCTCGACGAGCAAGGGAAAGCCCTGGCAGGGCTGGTGTTCGGCGAAGACCTGCGTGCCGGCCGGCAAGTGCATGATGGCTTCCGGGCGCAGCAGCTTGGCGATACGCTCGGCCGGCAGGCCGGCAATGGCCGGGTAGAGGGCGAGCAACTTGTCCTGGGTGAGGGCGGTCGTCATGCCGGGTCAGGCGATTTCGGCCCACACCGGGGCGTGGTCGGAAGGGCGTTCCAGCTTGCGCGGCGCCCGGTCGATGCCGGCACCCGTGCATTTCTCGGCCAGCGGCCGGGAGAGCAGGACATGATCGATCCGCAGGCCAAGGTTTTTCTGGAAGCCGAGCATGCGGTAATCCCACCACGAGAAGGTTTTTTCCGGTTGCTCGAACAGTCGGAAACTGTCGGCCAAACCAAGGCCTATGAAGCGCTGGAAAGCGGCACGCTCCGGCTCGGAGCAGAGGATTTCGCCGGCCCAGCGCTTGGGGTCGTGCACATCGCGGTCGTCGGGGGCAATGTTGTAGTCGCCGCAGAGTGCCAGTTGCGGGTGCTTGGCCATTTCCTCGCCCAACCAGACGGCGAGCGCATCGAGCCAGCGCAGCTTGTAGTCGTATTTGTCGCTGCCGACGGCCTGGCCGTTCGGCATGTAGGCGCAGATGACGCGGGTGTCGCCGACGGTGCCGCTGATCAGGCGTTTCTGCTCGTCCGGGAAATGCGGGTTGCCGCAGACGACATCGTGAATCGGTTGGCGGGCAAGCAGGGCGACGCCGTTATAGGTTTTCTGGCCGGAGAAGGCGACGTGGTAGCCGGCAGCCTCGATCTCGGCCTTGGGGAAGTTATGGTCTTCGAGCTTGAGTTCCTGCAGGCACAGCGCATCGGGCTGCGCGGCAGCCAGCCAGTCGAGCAGGTGGGGCAGGCGAACCTTCAGCGAATTGACGTTCCAGGTGGCGATCTTCACTTGCCGGCTCCGGGTTTGCCGGAACTTTTCGGGTAGCCGGCGAGGTCGAGCAGGTTGTGCCAGGCGGCGCTGTCGAAGCCGCGCTGGTTCTGCTTGCCGACCTTTACGGTGGGCACGAAAACGTCGCCGATCAGGGCTTTGAGTTCGTCGATGTCGGCTTGGCTCTGCAGCAGTTTCTCGGTGAAGGGAATGCCCCGGCGGGTGAGCAGTTCGCGGCCGCGCGCGCACAAGTCGCCACAATCGGACGAGGTGTAGAGCGTTACCGGAAAATCGGTCGCGGCTTTTTTCACCGCGAAGGGCAGGCCGTCGTCGGCTTCCGGCTTGTCGCCACTTTTGACGATATTCTTGCTGCGGCCGGTGGGGGGCGTGTCGGTAATCTGCACCTTGCCGCCCGAGTCGATCCAGCGGTAGGTCTGGGCCGTGGCGGCGAGGGCAGTGATGCTGAGTACGAGAGCAAGCAGCAGGCGCATGGCAATTCCTCCGATCAGGCGGCAATCATACCGTTATGGCGGAGCAGTGCGTCCGGGCTCGGCTCGCGGCCGCGGAATGCCTTGAAATTTTCCAGTGCCGGGCGGGAGCCGCCCATGGACAGGATTTCGTCGAGGTAGCGCTTGCCGACGGTGGCATCGAACGGATTGCCGGCTTCCTCGAAGGCGGCATAGCAATCGGCCGACAGCACTTCCGCCCACTTGTAGCTGTAGTAGCCGGCTGCGTAGCCGCCGCCGAAGATGTGCGAGAAGCTATTCGGGAAGCGGTGCCAGGTGGGTGGGATGAGGACGGCGACTTCCCGGCGCACTTCGTCGATCAGATCCATGACCGATTGCGTGCCCTTGGGGTCGAATTCGCAATGCAGGCGCATGTCGAAAATCGAGAATTCCAACTGGCGTACGGTCATCATGCCGCTCTGGAAATTCTTCGCGGCCAGCATCTTGTCATACAGGGCGCGCGGCAGCGGCGCGCCGGTGTCGACGTGGGTAGTCATGCCCTGCAGCACTTCCCACTCCCAGCAGTAGTTTTCCATGAACTGCGAGGGCAGTTCGACGGCATCCCATTCGACGCCATGGATACCGGAGACGCCCAGTTCCTCGCCGCGCGTCAGCAGGTGGTGCAGGCCGTGGCCGGCTTCGTGGAACAGGGTGATG
>CAZDRS010000365.1:0-2817 GCA_964507585.1 uncultured Dechloromonas sp. | reverse complement strand
TGCTTGCGCAGCGCTTCGGCCGCCTCGCGGATTTCCCGCTCGCCGGGCAGGAAGACGAGGATGTCGCCCGCCCCCAGCCGCGAGACTTCATCGGCCGCATCGACGATGGCGTCGTAGAGATCACGCTCGTCGTCCTGCTTGTCGAGGTCGTCGACCGGACGGTAGCGCACCTCGACCGGGTACAGCCGGCCCGACACCTCGATCACCGGCGCGCCGTTGAAATGCTGCGAGAAGCGCTCGGCATCGATGGTCGCCGAGGTGATGATCAGCTTCAGGTCGGGCCGCCGGGGCAGCAACTGCTTCAGGTAGCCGAGCAGGAAATCGATGTTCAGGCTGCGCTCGTGCGCCTCGTCGATGATGATCGCCTCGTAGGCGTTCAGGTAGGGATCGCTTTGCGACTCGGCAAGCAGGATGCCGTCGGTCATCAGCTTGACCCAGCTGTCCGGCGTGGACTTGTCGTGGAAGCGGATCTTGACGCCGACGCCGGCGCCGACCTGGGTCTTCAGCTCCTGCGCCAGGCGGGTCGCCACCGAGCGGGCGGCCAGCCGGCGCGGCTGGGTGTGGCCGATCAGGCCGCGGGCGCCGATGCCGAGATCGAGGCAGATTTTCGGCAACTGCGTCGTCTTGCCCGAGCCGGTTTCGCCGCAGACGATGACCACCTGGTTCCGGGCGATCAGCTCGGCGATATCGGCCCGCTTTTCATTGACCGGCAGTTCGGGCTGGAATTCGGGTTTGGGCAAGCGGGCGCGACGTTCCGCCACAGCCGCTTTCGAGCGCTCATGCCAGGCGGCGAAATCGGCCTGCGCCTTGTTGCGCTTATCGCCCACTGCCTGGCGCAGTTCGCGGGCCAGGGCTCGCAGCTTGCGCGCATCGACCGTGAGGGTATCGAGAAGCTTATCGTCGCGCCGCGGATGGGCGCCTTGTTGTCTTGCCTGATTCATGGGGCGGGATTATCGCATTCGCCCGCCCGGCACAAAAAGAAACGCCGCCCGAAAGCGGCGTTCTCACGTGATGGCCTGCACCGTTTTACTTCTTGCCGCCCATCCACTGGGCGTTCTTGCCATCCGAGGTCTTCTCGCAGGCCACGGCAACACCGGAAATTGTCGCCTGGGCGCCCACATCCTCGAACTTGCCGGCATCGCCATTCCAGCACTGGGGGGCCTTGGCGTCCGGGGCTACAGCAGCCGGCTGCTCGGCCGGGGCGGGGGGGTGGGCGGCGCAAGCACTCAGGCCAAGCGCAACAGCGGAGGTTGCCAGAAAGGAACGCATGAATGTCTCCTGATATCGGTGGTTAATTCGTAACGGCCGACATATTGGCTACGTAATGTTTCCGTTTCGTTGCAAGCTGTTTCGCTTTGCTTCGCTCCATTGCCGGCACAGAGAAGACACCGGCAAAATGCCTGCAACATTCCCGGAGCCCTTGCCATGTCACGCGTGATCCCGCTCTGTCTGCTCTGCCTGGGCCTCGCCTTGCCGGCGCAGGCGGAAACTATCAGCGACATCGCCTACGGCCCCGCCCCCGAACAACGCTACGATCTGTACCTGCCCAGTGCGCAGCAAAACGCCCCGGCCATCCTGATGGTGCACGGTGGCGGCTGGTTCCGCGGCGACAAGGACATGGCGCGAGTCATCGACAACAAGGTTGCCCGCTGGCTGCCGCGCGGCATCGCCTTTGCCACCACCAACTACCGCATGCAACCCATGGCTGCCCCGCTCGAACAGGCACGCGACGTGGCCCACGCCCTGGCCTCACTACAGCAGAGCGCCAGCCAACGCGGCATCGCCCCCGGCGGTATCGTCCTGATGGGCCATTCGGCCGGTGCACACCTGATCGCCCTGCTTGCCGCCCGACCGGAATTATTGGCCGAAGCCGGTGCGCAAAAACCGCTCGGCTACGTGCTGCTCGACAGTGGTGCGCTCGACGTGCCGGCCATAATGAACAAGCGCCATCTCCGCCTCTACGACCGTGCCTTCGGCAGCAACCCGGCCGACTGGGTTGCCGCATCGCCCTACCACCAACTGCGCCAGGCAACGCCGCCCATGCTGGCCGTTTGCTCGACCCGGCGCGCCGACGCCTGCCCGCAGGCGCAGGCATTGGCCGAGAAAGCCCGGGGCTTGGGAGCATCGATTGTGGTTTTTCCACAAGACATGACGCACGGTGAGATCAACGCCCAACTTGGGCAAGATGGCGATTACACGAGCAGTGTCGAGCGCTTTATCGGCAGCCTGTCGCCGCACTTGGCCGAACGCCTGCGCTGAACGCTCAGGCCCAGATACGGGAAGCGCCGACGCTGATCAGGCCGAGATAGGTGGCCGTCAGCGATCCGGCCAGATGCACACTGGCCAGCCCGATCGCCCATCCGGGCTGCCCGGCGAGCAGACGCTCGACAACCTCCGCCGAGAAAGTCGAAAACGTGGTCAGGCCACCGAGAAAACCGGTGATGGCGAACAGCTTCCAGGCCAGGGGAAAATGGGTGTTGAGGTGGAAAACGCCAACCGCGACACCAACCAGGTAGCCGCCGATCACATTGGCCGCCAGCGTACCCAGCGGCAACGCCATGAATAGCGGGTTGAGCAGCAGGCCAAGCAGCCAGCGCAACCAGGCACCGAGTGCGGCACCGACGCCAACGGCAAGGAAATTCAATGCGCTCAGGTTATGCAGGAAGCTCATGCCGCGAATTGTAGCGGTTTGGCCCGCTCTGCCGGTTAAAATAACGTGCTTATTCAAAGAGGTTTCACCGTGAGCAGCCCCAACAACACCGCCCCGGCACCCGCCGCCAATTTCATCAAGAACATCGTCGAGGCCGACCTCGCTGC
>CAZDRS010000364.1:0-2818 GCA_964507585.1 uncultured Dechloromonas sp. | reverse complement strand
TCGGCGATGGCCGACTGGCTGGCCGGCGGCGAGGCGCCGCACGGTTTCACCATCGACCGCGATTGCGAGCTGAAGGCCGTCGGCGAGGAAAAATCGGCAGTCCGCTACGTCCGTCACCCGCTCGGCGACGAGGTGCATGCCGAGATCAAGGCCCACCTGGCGGCCGGCAAGCTGCCGACCAAGCTGGCGCTGACCTGGGATGAGCGCATTTCCTTCGTGCTCGGCGAGAAGATGGAGGTCAAGCGCCTCGCTTTCCTCGACCTGCTCAAGGAAGAGGCCGAGAAGAGCGCCGAACATGCCGACGAGCAGTTCGATGCCGATTTTGCCCTGATGACCGGCGAACTTACCCGCTTCCTGCCCAGCCTGATCGAAGCGCTGGGGGGCGAGAAGGCCGAGGCGGAGCCTGCCGCTGCCAGTACCCCGCTGACCGGTGGCGCGGCCGTTCCGCCGTGGGAAGCGTGAAAGCCGGCGACGCCTGCCCCTGTGGCAGCGGCCAGTCCTACGGCCGCTGCTGCCAACCCTGGCATGAGGGAGCCGCCGCTCCGACGGCCGAAGCCCTGATGCGTTCGCGCTACAGTGCCTACGTCCTCAAGCTGGAAGACTACCTGCTGGCTACCTGGCAGACCGCCACTCGCCCCGGCGAACTCGACCTGGCGGCCGATGGCAGCAAGTGGTTGGGCCTGGAAGTGAAGCGGCACGCGGTGCAGGATGAAAATCACGCCAGCGTCGAATTCGTCGCCCGCTATCGGATTGCCGGGCGCGGTCACCGTCTGCACGAGCTGAGCCGCTTTGTCCGCGAAGCGGGGCGCTGGTACTACGTCGACGGCGACATGCTGGCCTGAGCGAACGGCGGTTCGCAAAAATTCACATTGCCGCGATCTCTCCGGAGTACGATGAAAAAATCCCAATTTCATCGGAGTGGCAAACATGGGTCTCCTGGATTCCGTCGTCGGCGCGTTGGCTGGCAATCAATCTGCCGGCGGCAACGCCGTGCTCGACGCCGTCATGCAACTGATCCACAACCAGCCGGGGGGCTTGGGCGGGCTGGTTCAGTCCTTCCAGCAAGGCGGCCTGGGTGAGATCGTCAATTCCTGGGTGTCCACCGGCCAGAATCTGCCGATTTCGGCAGAGCAGATCGGCGCCGTGCTCGGCAGCGGCACGTTGCAGAACATTGCGGCGCAACTCGGTGTCTTACCCGAGCAGGCATCGGGTAGCCTGGCCGAGCTATTGCCGCAGGTGATCGATCACCTGACGCCGAATGGCCAGTTGCCGCAAGGTGGCGACCTGTTGGCGCAGGGGCTGGATCTGCTCAAGAAAGGTGGCCTGTTCAGCTGAAATCAGAACGGTGTGTCAGTGAAAGGAGTAACGAGCATGAAAAATGGCATGGTGAAGGGTCTTGCGTTCGCCATTCTGTGCGGCAGCCTGGGTGGTTGTGCCAACATGGATGAGACGCAGCGGACGACGGCGACCGGGGCGGCAGTCGGTGCGGTGGCCGGCGCCCTGCTCGGTGGTGTGACGGCGGGCGGCCATACGGGGCGCAGCGCGGCGACCGGGGCAGCGCTTGGCGCGGCGCTTGGGGCAGGCGGCAGCTATCTGTGGTCGCGCCACATGCAGGAACAAAAGGCGGCCATGGAGCAGGCGACACAGGGCACCGGCATTGGTGTGACGCAGACGGCCGACAACCAGTTGAAGCTTGATATTCCGAGCGACCTGTCCTTTGATTCCGGGCGTTACGACATCAAGCCGGCCCTGCATGCGGTGCTCGACCGCTTTGCCACGACGCTGAACCAGAATCCGGTGACGACGATCCGCATCGTCGGCCATACCGATAACGTTGGCAGCGATGCGGTCAACAACCCGCTATCGGTCAACCGGGCGGCGGCAACGCGCGATTACCTGACCGGCCGCGGCGTGGCGAGCAACCGGATCAGCATCGACGGGCGTGGTTCGCATGAGCCGATTGCCGACAATGCGACAGCGGCCGGCAAGGCGAAGAATCGCCGTGTCGAAATCTTCGTGGCCGAAGCGCCGCGCTGATCCGGCTACAGGAATTTTTCCAGCAGGACGTTCAGGAAGCGCCGGCCCTTGGCGGTCGGCGCAATCTTTTCCGGGCCGACAACGAGCAGCCCTTCGCTTTCGGCCGCCCGTAACTGCGGCAGGATGGCGCTCAATGGACGGGCCGTACGCGCTTCGAACAGCGAAGGATGAAAGCCGTCGGCCAGACGCAGGGCGTTCATCATAAATTCGAAGGGCAGGCTGGCTGCCTCGACCTCGCTGTGCTCCTGCACCGCGTTGCCGCTCTTGATCTGCTCAAGATAGGCCTTGGGGTGCTTGTGGCGCATCTGGCGCAGCACGCGATCGTGCAAGGTCAGCTTGGAGTGGGCGCCGGCGCCGATGCCCAGGTAGTCGCCGAAGAACCAGTAGTTCAGGTTGTGCTTGCACTGCCAGCCGGGGCGGGCGAAGGCCGAGGTCTCGTAATTGGCGTAGCCGGCCGCGGCCAGGCGGGCCTCGATGGCGTCCTGCATGTCGGCACAGAGGTCGCCCTCCGGTAACTCCGGAGGAAAGGCGGCGAAGCGGGTATTCGGTTCCAGGGTCAGCTGGTAGCAGGACAGGTGCGTCGGCGAAAAGCCCAGGGCAATTTCGATGTCGGTAAGCGCTTGCTCATGTGTCTGGCCCGGCAGGCCGTACATCAGGTCGAGGTTGAAGGTGTCGAAATGCTGGCCGGCCAGGCGTGCGGCCCGCTTGGCTTCCTCGGCATCGTGGATGCGGCCGAGGGCTTGCAGATGCGCGTCGTTGAAGCTCTGGATGCCGAGCGACA
>CAZDRS010000363.1:0-2821 GCA_964507585.1 uncultured Dechloromonas sp. | reverse complement strand
CGGGCAAGCCGATCGGCTCCTTCCTGTTCTCCGGCCCGACCGGCGTCGGCAAGACAGAAGTGGCCAAGCAACTGGCCTATTGCCTGGGCGTCGAGCTACAGCGTTTCGACATGTCGGAATACATGGAGCGCCATGCTGTGTCGCGGCTGATCGGTGCCCCGCCGGGCTACGTCGGTTTCGACCAGGGCGGCCTGCTGACCGAGGCGATCACCAAGAAGCCCTACTGCGTGCTATTGCTCGACGAAATCGAGAAAGCGCATCCGGATATCTTCAATATCCTGCTCCAGGTCATGGATCACGGCACGCTGACCGACAACAACGGGCGCAAGGCGGACTTCCGCAACGTGGTGATCATTATGACCACCAACGCGGGTGCCGCCGACTTGCAGAAGACCTCGATGGGCTTCACGTCGAACAAGCAGACCGGTGACGAGATGGCCGAGATCAAGCGCCTGTTCACCCCGGAATTCCGCAACCGCCTGGATGCGACCATCTCCTTCGCGCCGCTCGACCACGAGATCATCCTGCGTGTGGTCGACAAGTTCCTGATGCAACTGGAAGAACAATTGCACGAGAAGAAGGTCGAGGCGCACTTCAGCGAGGCGGTGAAGGAAATGCTGGCCGAGAAGGGTTTCGACCCGCTGATGGGTGCCCGGCCGATGGCCCGCCTGATCCAGGACACCATCCGCTCGGCGCTGGCCGACGAACTGCTGTTCGGCAAGCTGGCCAATGGCGGCCACGTGACGGTCGACCTCGACAAGGACGGCAAGATTCGGCTCGATTTCGAGGAAGAGAAGGCCGTCGCAACCGTCTGACGATTGCCAGACACCCCGAAAGCCGTGCAACATTGCACGGCTTTTTTATTTTCAGGACTCGACCATGACCTTCAAGACCCCCGACCTTTGCGATGAATTCGAAGCCGAACTGGGCAAGACCGTTCGTGTCGTCGCCCCGATGTTCCAGCGCTACGGCGGCCGTACCAGCTTTTCCGGCCAGATCGTCACCCTCAAGCTGTTCGAGGATAACTCCCTGGTACGCGAAGTTTTCGGCGAGGACGGCAAGGGGAAGGTGCTGGTCATCGACGGCGGCGGTTCGCTGCGCTGCGCCCTGGTCGGCGACCAGTTGGCCATCCTGGCCAACAAGAACGGCTGGGAAGGCGTCGTCGTTTACGGTTGCATCCGCGACTCGGGCGACATCAACGGCATCGACATCGGCGTGCGGGCGCTCAACACGCATCCACAAAAGACGCTGAAGAAGGGCATCGGCGACAAGAACGTGGCCGTCACCTTCGGCGGCGTGACCTTCAACCCCGGCGAGTGGCTGTATGCCGATGAAGACGGCGTGCTGGTTGCCGGCAAGCCGCTGGTTTAAATGAAAAATCCGGGAAGCTCCCGGATTTTCGTGTGGCTGCCCCGCGCCAGGCGGGGCAGGTGCACGGCCTAGCCTTCCAGCAGGGCTGCGCTTTCGCAGCCGACCCGGATGGAGCCCCAGTGGCGACCATCGACCATGATCGGCATGTTGATTTCGGAGAGGATTTCCCCGGTATCGCGGGCATAGGTCTGGACCAGCATCGGTAGCGTGTTCTTCGCACCGCGCTGGCCGGTCATATCGTCCCAGATACGCCGCGTGCGGTTGCCCACCAGATCGTTCTCGTAATTGCCGGTCAGCGGTCGCGAGTATTTCTGGTTGTGAATAGCGCCGTAGCCGCGGGTATCGATGATCAGCGTATAGACGCCCCCCTTCAGGCTACCCAGAGCTGCCTCCAGCAAAGGCTGCACTTTCTGCTCGAAGGCGCTGCAATAGCTGACGTCGTATTTCTGCGGATTGGTGCCTGGGATCGGCCTGTAATTCTGATCCCAGATGTTGACGCCACCGGCCGCCAGGCGGGCCAGGCAATCCTGGATGGCATCCCGGAACTGGCGCGCCTGATCGACGTTGTAATCGAAGGCGCCACGGCCGATCTTGAAGCGGGAAACCAGCTCCTGCACGCTCTCGGTCGCCTGGCTCAGGGTTTGTGTCGATTGTTCCGACGAACGCATGCTACCGGCTACCTCGTTCGACAGATCATGCACTTGCGTCACGGCTTCATGCACCTGGCCATTGGTCGCTGTCAGCTGCTCCATGGCGGCAGCGATCTGGTTCAACTGGTCGCCCGTCCGTTCGAAATTACCGACCATGCGCTGGAACTCTTCGGACGAGCGCTCGACCACCTGACGCGTCTGGCGGATGTCGTGATTGATCAGTTCGTTCTCGTTCTGCGTTTCCCGCACCAGGGCAATCATGCTGCCAATGTTGTTGCTGATCTCCTGCGTCGCGACATTAACCCGCTCGGCCAGCTTGCGCACCTCGTCGGCCACCACGGCGAAACCACGGCCCATCTCGCCGGCCCGCGCCGCCTCGATCGCCGCATTGAGCGCCAACAGGTTGGTCTGGTCGGCGATGTCCTTGATCAGGCCGGCGATCTGCCGAATGCTGTCGGAGCGCTGTGCCAGATGGTCGACCGTGCTATTGAAGGAGCCCAGCTTGTCGCTGACCATCACCACCTTGGCGACGATGTCGTGCATTTCATTGAGCGAGGCACGCGCTGTCGCCAGGTTGGTATCGGTCGAATGGGAAATCATCTCCGTCGAATTCGACACCTCGTGGATGGCCTGGATCGCCTCGCTGCTCGCGCCGAACACGGCACCGGCGATCTCGCCCTGCTTGCCGGCCCGCTCAACCGTCACGGCAACCGTCTTCTTGACCAGCACGGCCTCGCGGGCAATGTTGACGCTCATCTTGCGCACTTCGCTGATGATCTCGCGCATCTTGTCGGCAAAGC
>CAZDRS010000362.1:0-2826 GCA_964507585.1 uncultured Dechloromonas sp. | reverse complement strand
TCGGCCGCGTCGTCAACTCGCTGGGCCAGCCGATCGACGGCAAGGGCCCGATCAATGCCAAGCTGACCGACAAGATCGAAAAGGTTGCTCCGGGCGTTATCTGGCGTCAGTCCGTATCCCAGCCGGTGCAGACCGGTCTGAAGTGCGTTGACTCCATGGTTCCGGTCGGCCGTGGCCAGCGTGAGCTGATCATTGGCGACCGCCAGACCGGCAAGACCGCCGTCGCTGTCGACGCCATCATCAACCAGAAGGGCAAGAACCTCTTCTGTATCTACGTTGCTGTCGGCCAGAAGGCTTCCACCATCGCCAACGTCGTTCGCAAGCTGGAAGAGCATGGCGCGATGGAATACACCATCGTCGTCGCCGCTTCGGCCTCCGAATCCGCTGCGCTGCAGTATCTGGCTCCGTACGCCGGCTGCACGATGGGTGAATACTTCCGCGACCGTGGCGAAGATGCCCTGATCATTTATGACGACTTGACCAAGCAAGCTTGGGGCTATCGTCAGGTTTCCCTGCTGCTGCGCCGCCCGCCGGGCCGTGAAGCTTACCCGGGCGACGTGTTCTATCTCCACTCCCGCCTGCTGGAGCGCGCCGCTCGCGTTTCCGCCGCTTGGGTCGAGAAGCTGACCAACGGCGAAATCAAGGGCAAGACTGGCTCGCTGACCGCTCTGCCGGTTATCGAAACCCAGGCTGGTGACGTTTCCGCCTTCGTTCCGACCAACGTGATCTCCATCACCGACGGTCAGATCTTCCTGGAAACCGACCTCTTCAACGCTGGTATCCGTCCCGCGATCAACGCCGGTATTTCCGTGTCCCGCGTCGGTGGCGCCGCCCAGACCAAGCTGATCAAGAAGCTCGGCGGCGGTGTTCGTCTGGCCCTGGCCCAGTACCGCGAACTCGCAGCGTTTGCCCAGTTTGCTTCCGACCTCGACGAAGCAACCCGCAAGCAGCTGGAGCGCGGCCGTCTGGTTACCGAGCTGATGAAGCAGCCGCAGTACTCCCCGATGAGCATCTCCGAAATGGCCGTCACCCTGTACGCAGCCGACAAGGGCTACTTCGACGACGTCGAAGTCAAGCGCGCGCTGGAATGCGAAAAGGCGATGATCAGCTACCTCAAGGCCAATTGTGGCGACGTCATGGGCACCATGGAGTCTACCGCTGACCTGAGCGGTGACACCGAAAAGGCACTGGCTGCTGGCATCCAGGCTTTCAAGAACACCTGGGCCTGATCTTAGGAGAACGCCATGCCTAGCGGCAAGGAAATTCGCAACAAGATCAAGAGCGTAGAGAATACGCGCAAGATCACCAAGGCCATGGAGATGGTGGCCGCATCCAAAATGCGCAAGGCGCAGGACCGGATGCGGGCTGCCCGCCCCTATGGCGAAAAGATCCGGCGCGTAGCAGCAAATCTCTCCAACGCTCTGACCGAGTACAAGCATCCGTTCCTCGACCAGCGCGAGCAGAAATCGGTTGGCTTGGTACTGGTTACCTCGGACAAGGGTCTGTGCGGCGGCTTGAACTCCAACGTTCTGCGTCTTGTGTTGAGCAAGATGAAGGAACTGGAAGGCCAAGGCAAGAAACTCCAGGCGACCTGTATCGGCAACAAGGGTTTCGGCTTCATGCAGCGTGCTGGTGCGAAGATTGTTTCGCACGTCATCGCTCTCGGCGACACCCCGCACTTGGAAAAGCTGATCGGTCCGGTCAAGGTTCAACTCGACGCCTACATGAAGGGCGAAATCGACGCGCTGTATATTGGCTACACCCGCTTCATCAACACCATGAAGCAGGAGCCGGTTTTCGAGCAGATTCTGCCGCTCGCCGACGAGACCGTTAAATCGGCTCACCAGGCCGGTTGGGATTATGTTTACGAACCGGATGCCAAGGCCGTTATCGACGATCTGCTGATTCGTTACGTCGAAGCGTTGATCTACCAGGCAGTGGCTGAAAACATGGCTTCCGAGCAGTCCGCTCGTATGGTCGCCATGAAGTCCGCTTCCGACAACGCCAAGAACGTCATCGGCGAACTCAAGCTGGTCTATAACAAGGCCCGTCAGGCTGCGATTACGAAGGAACTTTCGGAAATCGTGAGCGGCGCCGCCGCTGTCTGACGCTAGCGCGAAGATTTTATTTTTGGGGATTTGAATATGAGTCAAGGTTCAATCGTTCAGTGCATCGGCGCCGTTGTGGACATCCAGTTCCCGCGCGACGCGATGCCGAAGGTTTACGACGCACTCAAGCTCGACACTTCTGAAGAAAACGGCATGGTTGAAGCCGGCCTGACCTTCGAAGTGCAACAGCAGCTGGGTGACGGCGTTGTGCGTACCATCGCCATGGGTTCTTCCGATGGCCTGCGTCGCGGCATGAAGATCAACAATACCGGTGCCGGTATCTCCGTGCCGGTTGGCATGGGCACCCTGGGCCGCATCATGGACGTTCTCGGTCGCCCGATCGACGAAGCCGGCCCGATCGATTCCAACGAGCTGCGCGCCATTCACCAAGCAGCTCCGAAGTTCGACGAACTGTCTTCTTCCGTCGATCTGCTGGAAACCGGCATCAAGGTTATCGACCTAATCTGCCCGTTCGCCAAGGGCGGCAAGGTCGGTCTGTTCGGTGGCGCCGGCGTCGGCAAGACCGTCAACATGATGGAACTGATCAACAACATCGCGAAGCAGCACTCCGGTCTGTCCGTGTTTGCTGGCGTGGGCGAGCGTACCCGTGAAGGTAACGACTTCTACCACGAAATGAAGGACTCCAACGTTCTCGACAAGGTGGCGATGGTGTTCGGTCAGATGAACGAGCCGCCGGGCAACCGTCTGCGCGTCGCGC
>CAZDRS010000361.1:0-2836 GCA_964507585.1 uncultured Dechloromonas sp. | reverse complement strand
TAGTTCGATGGGAGTTTCTAGCATGACCGAGTCTGCTACCGTTAATCGCGAAACCTTGGGCTTCCAGACGGAAGTCAAGCAGCTACTGCATTTGATGATTCATTCCTTGTACAGCAACAAGGAGATTTTTCTGCGGGAACTGGTCTCGAACGCCTCCGATGCGTGCGACAAACTGCGCTTTGAGGCACTGAACAATGCCGCGCTATATGGCGATGATTCAGAACTGAAGATTCGCGTCAGTTTCGACAAGGCGGCTCGCACGATCACCATTTCCGACAACGGCATCGGTTTGTCGCGTGATGAAGCGATTGCTCATTTGGGAACGATCGCCAAGTCGGGAACCAAGGAATTCTTTTCGGCATTGACCGGCGATCAGGCTAAGGACGCGCATCTGATCGGTCAGTTCGGCGTTGGTTTCTATTCTTCCTTCATTGTCGCCGATAAGGTTACCGTGATATCGCGTCGTGCAGGCATCGAAGCCGCTCAGGCTGTGCGCTGGGAGTCGGCCGGCGAGGGGGATTACACCGTCGAGATGGTTGAGAAGGCGGGGCGTGGTACGGATGTGATTCTGCATCTGCGCGAAGGCGAGGACGATTTCCTGAATGCCTGGAAGCTGAAGTCGATTATCCGCAAGTATTCCGATCACATCACCTTGCCGATCGTGATGAACAAGGAGGAGTGGGACAAGGATAAGGGCGAGCAGGTCGTCACCGATGAAGACGAAACCGTCAACCAGGCTAATGCGCTGTGGGCCCGGAGCAAGTCCGACATCACCGACGAGCAGTACCAGGAGTTCTACAAGCACGTTGGTCACGATTTTGAGGATCCGCTGTGCTGGACTCACGCCAAGGTCGAGGGCAAGCAGGAATATACGCAACTGCTCTACATCCCGTCGCGCGCGCCGTTCGATCTGTGGGATCGCAATGCCCGCCATGGCGTGAAGCTCTATGTTCGACGTGTCTTCATCATGGACGATGCCGAGAAGCTGATGCCGCTCTATTTGCGCTTCGTGCGCGGGGTGGTCGATTCCAGCGACCTGCCGCTGAACGTGTCGCGCGAAATCCTGCAGGAGTCGAAGGATATCGACAATATCCGTAACGGCTGTACGCGCAAGGTGCTGTCCATGCTGGAAAGCCTGGCCAACAGCGACGATGCGACCGACAAGGAAAAATATGCAAAGTTCTGGGAATCCTTTGGCACCGTACTGAAGGAGGGTATTGGCGAGGATTTTGCCAACAAGGACAAGATTGCCGGCCTGATTCGCTTCGCATCGACGCATGGCGATGGCGACAAGCAGATCGTTTCGCTGGCCGATTACATCGGCCGCATGAAGGATGGCCAGGAGAAGATTTACTACGTTACGGCCGACAGTTTCAATGCGGCGAAGAACAGCCCCCACCTGGAAATCTTCAAGAAGAAGGGTATCGAGGTATTGCTGCTATCCGACCGTGTTGATGAATGGGTCGTCGGTCATTTGACCGAGTTCGAAGGCAAGCAACTGCAGTCGGTTGCCAAGGGCGGCCTGGATCTGGGCAAGCTTGAGGATGAGGTCGAGAAACAGGAGGCCGAGAAGGCGGCTGACGAGTACAAGGAGCTCTTGGAGAAGGTGAAGGCCTCGCTGGGTGACAAGGTCAAGGATGTGCGTGTGACTTATCGCCTGACCGATTCGCCGTCCTGCCTTGTTTCCGACGAGCACGATCCGTCCGGCAATCTGGCCCGCCTGCTCAAGGCGGCCGGCCAGAAGGCTCCGGATGTGAAGCCGATTCTCGAGATCAACCCGCAGCACCCGGCGGTGATGCGCCTGAAGTACGAAGAAGTGCGCTTTGACGATTGGGCGGCCTTGTTGTTCGAGCAGGCTACTTTGGCCGAGGGCGGCCAACTGGATGATCCGGCTGGTTTCGTCAAACGTATCAATGACCTGATGATGGTCTTGTCGGCCAAGTAATCAGCGCGCTGCTTGCGACTACCAGGAACCCAGCCTCGGGGCATGCCCGTCGGCTGGGTTGTTTTTTGTGCCGAACCTATGAACCCTGACGATCTGCTCCTGCTGGTGACGCGAACGATGCCTTTCGGTAAATACAAGGGCAGGTTGATTGCGGATTTGCCTGGACATTACCTGAACTGGTTTGCCCGGGACGGCTTCCCTTCCGGGGAGATTGGCCGCCTGCTTGCCCTGATGCAGGAAATCGACCATAACGGGCTGTCAGATTTGCTCAAGCCCTTGCGTCGCAGCTGAGGGGCTACAGCGCTCTTCGGCGCTTGTTAAAGGATGCAAAGCGGGAAGGATGCATGCGAAACCTCGTGGTCTGCATGCTATATTGCCGCGCATGAATGACCGGAATATAGGCGAGCATCGCCTCACTCTTGCCGAGGTTCTCGACTGGATGGTCGAGGATGCCCTTGTTGGCCGCGAGGCGGCCGATGCCTTGAAAACCGAGCGCCGCCTGCATGGCGGCAAGATTCATCCGCTGATCGTCATTGCCGATCAGAAGTGGCGCAGTGCCAAGGCTTCGGCGCAACTGCTCAGCCTTGAAGTGCTGACTGAATGGCTGGCCGGGCGTACCGGCCTGGATTACCTGCATATCGACCCGCTCAAGATCGACTTCACCGGTGTGGCCGAGGTGATGTCGAGTGCCTATGCAGCGCGCTTCGGCATCTTGCCGGTGCAGGTGACGACGCGGGAAGTCGTGATTGCGACGGCCGAGCCATTCGTTCGCGAATGGGTGGCTGAACTGCAGCACATCCTGCGCAAGGAAATCCGCCGGGTGATGGCCAATCCGGACGATATCGGGCGTTATCTGGTCGAGTTCTTCAACCTGGCCAAGTCGGTCAAGAA
>CAZDRS010000360.1:0-2848 GCA_964507585.1 uncultured Dechloromonas sp. | reverse complement strand
AGATCAACGAGATCGTCTCGCTGATCAACGACATTTCCGACCAGACCAACCTGCTGGCCCTCAACGCCGCCATCGAGGCCGCCCGGGCGGGCGAGGCCGGGCGCGGCTTCGCGGTCGTTGCCGACGAGGTGCGCAAACTGGCCGAGAAGGTCAAGACCGCCACCCAGGTGATCGGCCAGAACACCCAGTCGATGACCAACCTGGTCTCCGATACGTCGGAAAAGACCAAGACCATCGTCGGCGAGGTAACCCGCGCCAATGGCTACATTGAAACCTCGGCCGCCGACCTGACCACCATGGTCGGCGACTTCAAGCGCACGACCGAGCAGTTGTCCACCATCTCGACCGCCATTTACAACCTGCGCGAGAGCAACCAGGCAATCCACAGCGAGGTCGAGGAAATCCGCGACCATTCGCGCGAAATCTCCGGCCGCATGAAGCAGTGCATAGATTCGGCCAAGACCCTGCGCGAATCGACCGAAGACCTGCAATGCACCCTGGCCGATTTCCGTACCGGCAACAGCATGTTCGATACGCTGCACGACAAGTGCACCGACTTCCGCGATAGCGTTGCCGGCATCCTGCAGCGCCTGGCCGACCGCGGCGTCAATGTCTTCGACCAGGCCTACAAGGACATTCCCGGCTCCAACCCCAAGCGCTACACGACGGCCTACGACGGCCTGTGCGACAGCGAGCTGACCCGCCTCTACGACGACCTGCTACGCAACGTGCCGGGCCTGACCTACTCGCTGGCCGTCGACACCAACGGCTACGCCCCCGCCCACAACGGCGTGTTCTCCAACCCGCCATCCGGCGACCCCGCCGTCGACCTGACCAAGTGTCGCCACAAGCGCATCTTCAACGATCCGGTCGGTATCAAGCTCGCCCGCAACCAAAAGAGCTCGCTATTCCAGACCTACGTGCGCGACACCGGCGAGATCCTCAACGACCTGTCGATGCCGATCATGGTCAACGGCCGGCACTGGGGCGGCGTGCGGATCGGTTTCAAGACCGACCTGGTCAAATAGGCTCGCTTCGCCTACCCGTGAAAAAAGGCGCCTACGGGCGCCTTTTTCATCGGTACGAAACAGCAGCGGGCATCAATCACACAGTGCGCCGTTGCCGCTGCCACCGGACAACTCGCGCAGGCGTTCAAGATAGGCCGGCACCTCGCCGCCTCCCTCGGCTGGCGCCCAGCCGGCCTTTTCCTCAGCCGACACCGGCACGTACGGCCCGGCCTTGGCTTCGAAAAAAACCGTCGCCGTTTCCAGCGCACAGACGGTGTGGAAGACGCCGTGCGGGATATCCACGCCCAGCGTTTCGCCACCAGCGCGCAGGATTACCCGCCGCTCGACCTCACCGTGGCCGTCGAAGAACAGCACGCCGAGGCTGCCGCGCAGGATGAGCAGGGTTTCATCCTTGTCCGAATTGAGATGGCGATGCGGCGGCACATAGGAGTCCGGCTCAATGGCCACCAGCAGCCGATGCGCCGGATAAGCATCGTACGGATGGAAATTACGGTTCGCCCGCCGCCGCGGCGCCTGGCGGGCCGTCTCGATCAGGCCGGCCATCAGCATGTGGTCGATCGCCTGGATCACGAGTAAACAATCTCCACGTTTTCCGGCTGCAGCCAGCCGCCCAAGGCTTCGAGCAGGGCATCGTCGAGCCTGACTCGCGCCTCGTCGCCGAGCAACATTTCGCATTCGGCGACGGCGTTGCGGTAGCGCACACGTACCGAGGCCGGCCCCGGAGCGAAGGGGGCGAGCAGGGATTTGAGTTTGCGGGCATCCGAACTGCCATTCATACGCAGCAGCAGGTGCTTGGCAAAGCGGGCGCGGGCCTCGCCCAGGGTCATCAAACGCTCGGCAACCACGGCGTTGCCGCCTGAGAATTCGTCGTAGCGCACCTTGCCTTCGATAACGAGCACCTCGTCGGTGACGATCTTGTCACGCTCGGCCTCGAACAGTTCGTTGAACACCGAGACCTCGACCATGGCCGTGCCATCGTCGATCTGCACGAACAGCATCTTGCCGCGCCGGGTCATCTGGGTGCGGATACCGACCACGACGCCGGCGATGTTGGTGAATTCCTTGGCTGGCTCCAGGCGGTTGAGCGGGCGGCGGATGAAGCGCGACAACTCCTTTTTGCGCGAGTTGTAGGGATGGCCGGAGAAGAAGAAGCCAAGGGCGGTCTTTTCCTCCATCAACTGCGTCTTTTCATCCCACGGCCGAACGCTGACGTATTCCGGCGCGTGCTCCTCGGCCACGTCGGCCATGTCGAACAGGCTGGTCTGCATGGCATTGCGTTCGGCCTGCTCGGCGAAATCCATGGCCACACCGACCGACGCCAGCAGCTTGTGGCGATCGGCGACCGGCACGTCGCCGGCGGTCGGCGGCGCGATGGTGTCGAAGGCGCCGGCGCGGATCAGCGCCTCGATGGTGCGGCGATTGACCATGCGCTTGTCGCAGCGCTGGCAGAAGTCGAACAGATCCTTGAACGGCCCGCCTTCCTGGCGCGCCTTGAGGATGACGTTGACCGCCTGCTCGCCGGTGCCCTTGACCGCCCCCAGGCCGTAGCGGATCGTCTCGCGGTCGACCGGCTCGAAGCGGTACTGCGAGGCATTGACGTCCGGCCCGAGCATCTTGAGCTTGTTGGCAGGCCCCACCGCGTCGTCGTAAAAAATCTTCACCGTGTCGGTGTTGTCCATGTCGGAGGACAGGGTCGCCGCCATGAAGGCTGCGCAGTGGTAACGCTTGAGCCAGGCCGTGTGATAGGTGACGACGGCGTAGGCGGCGGTGTGCGACTTGTTGAAGCCGTATTCCGCGAACTTGGTCATCAGGTCGAACAG
>CAZDRS010000359.1:0-2852 GCA_964507585.1 uncultured Dechloromonas sp. | reverse complement strand
GCACCGCCATCAAGCGGTTATTGGCGCACTTGGAAGAGGCTGGGCTGGTGGCCGAGCATGTTTTCAAGGATAAGCGCCTGACCCTGCGGCTGCCGCTTTCACCGCTTTGGAAGGACAATCCTGAACTGCTCGCAAGCACGGGGAAGTTGCCAAGCGGAACTGCGGCCGATTCGGCGAAATCCAAGGCACCGCAAGGGCCTTCGCAGTTTTCCGAAAATGGATCAGTAATGACCTCTAAAAGAGGATCAATACCATTTTTCAATAGTGACAGTAATGACCACGGCGGCGTAGCCGCCTCCCATTTCTTGGAGGAGCGGGATGCGCGCCCGGCGGCCTCGGCGCCGGCGAAGAGCGCCCCGCGATCTGGCTACTTGATTGATCGGTTCGAGGCGATGATTGCCAGGTCGGGCGGCACCCGCCCTGAGCGTCCCGCGTGCCGCGAAGCCTACGCCCGTTGGGCTGCCTTGGGTGTGGCGGAGCGCGATATGGAAATCGCGATATGTCTTGTGACCTTGGGTGGAGAAGCGACATTCGACCCCCTCGAACTCGACAGCAGTTTTACAACTGCGGCGGCATTGAAACAAATTCGGTCCTATTGGCCTGCCGAGCAGCACGATCTGATTGCCGACTACGAAGCCAGCTTGAAGGCGGCAGGGGGGATTTTTCTGGCGACGGATGTCAGCCGGGAGATATTCGCCTCATGGAAACAGGCCAAAGTCTCGAAAGAGGCCGTTCAGCAAGCGATAGCGGCACGGGCGCAGCAGACTAACGCGCCGCCGCGCCCCGGCGACTTGAACGAATGGCTGTTCCCGACCGCGCCGAAGCTCAGGGAGGAACAGAAAAACGCGATGCGTGGCCGCGTGGCGCTTTGATCTCACTGACGAGCGGTAACGACAAGTCCCTTGGCGTCTGATATGCAAATCAGAAAACAACAAGGGGCTTGCCATGCTCAATGTCAGGGATCAGGTGACACAGCGAATCATCGAGGCGTTGGAGGCTGGCACGCCGCCGTGGCGTAAGGGCTGGGATGCAATGGAAAGCCATTTCAACGCTTCTACTGACAAGCCATACCAAGGCATCAACCAGATATTGCTGGGCATGTCTGGATTCTCCGATCCGCGCTGGCTGACGTTGAAACAGGCCAACGCGATGAAATCGGATGAGCACCCGGAAGGATTGCGGATCAAGAAAGGCGAGAAGGCCACGATGATTGTTCGGATGATTGAGGTTCCACGCGGCAGCAAGGACGATACCGCTGATGCTGACGTGGTGGCCGAAGATCAGAAGACGCGACTGGTGATGAAAGCCTTCTGGGTTTTCAACGGTTCCCAGATCGAGGGAATGCAGCCGCTGCCAAGCCGACAGCGTGAGGTTCTACCTATCGAGGCAGTCGAGCGGATGATGCAGGGTTTGAAGGCTGACGGCATGAGTCTTCTGCACGGCGGCGACAAGGCTTGTTATGTGCCGAAACTGGACACGATCAAGATGCCAGAACGCGGAGCGTTTCACAGCAGCGAGGACTATCACGCCACCCTGCTGCATGAAGCGGCCCATGCCACCGGGGCCAAGAAGCGATTGGATCGATTCGGCCTGTTCGGGAATCTTAGCAATGCGGATGCTTACGCCCGCGAGGAACTGCGGGCGGAGCTTGCCAGCGCAATGCTCGGTGCCGAGTTGGGGATTCCGCAAGGCGAATACCATATCGAAAATCATGCCGCCTATCTGGCTTCATGGTTGCAGGCGTTGAAGAACGACAAGAACGAGATTTTTAAGGCGGCATCGGCAGCTCAGAAGATTTCGGATTGGCTCAATAGCCACGCGATCAAACCGAATTTGAATAGCGAGGAGGCGGCAAGCCAAAGTCCGGTGGAGGAGGCACCTCCTGTTTCTCCGCCCTCCCGTAGGCGCGCTGGTATGCGAATGTGAGGTAAGATTTGCTCGCTCCCTGGACGGGCTAGGGGGTACACATTAGGGGTCCAATATTTTTACCCCTTGTTTTACACAGTGCCTTGATTTATTTGGTGGTTTTTGATTTTGGCAAGAGTCTGCCCATCACCACCAGTAATGCAGCAGAAGCCCAGCCCTCACCGGCTGGGCTTTTTGCTTTCTGGCCATATTTCCCGGCCATCTGCGACCGGGAATTTCAGGAAAGGGCACCCAAGGTGGAGAAGCCAACCGTGTCGTTCAAAGACAGTTTGCCGCAATTCGAGATTGTCGATATCTCGGTGATCGACCCTGATCCCCATCATGTCCGGCAGAACATTCCCGAAGATGGACTGAAGGGCCTGGCGAATGCCATCCAGAAGCTGGGCCTTATCCACCCGATCATCGTGCGCCCAGAGAGCGCCGGTCGCTATGTGGTCATCGTTGGCGAGCGGCGGCGCCAGGCGGCCTTGCTGGCCGGTGAAACCCGGGTGCCTGTCCTGATCAAGCCGTGTTCCGACCAGGAAATGCTGGAGGTTCGCGTGTTCGAGAATATTGGCCTTGGCGTTCGCTCCGCGCTGGAGACAAGGGATATGGCCAATGCGATCGAGTCGATTGCTCAACGCTTTGAGTCGGCAGATCAGGCAGCCGAATACTTCGGGCGAGCCCCAACCTGGTTGAGTCAGGCAACAGCGGCGGCCAAGCTTTCCGAAAAAGTGACTGCTCTGCTCGATTCAGGAAAGATTTCCAGCACCAGCGCTGCCGTACAGTTGGAAAAACTGGCCAAAAAGAACGAAGCCAAGGCCGAGTTGTTGATCGAGCAGATCGAACAGATGCCGGAAGGCGAAAAAGTCTCCAAAAAAGTCGTTGATGAAGTGCTGTTGGAGGAGAGCCCGCGTTCCCGGAAAAAGCCGGAGGTTGAACAGCCT
>CAZDRS010000358.1:0-2865 GCA_964507585.1 uncultured Dechloromonas sp. | reverse complement strand
TAAGAATTTTTATCTACATCGTAGAGAGGATAATATGTAAACCTATTTCTTATAGACATTGCTCCGCATGGTATATCTATCTTTCTATGAATTTCTAGGTATTTACTATTACTATTTACTTTCATCTTCAATATAATATAATAAATTAAAATGATAAAGAGAGTATAACTTAAAATGTTATACCCTCTTTATTTTTGTTAATTTAATATTAAATTGTTTTATAAAATTCTCCTACTATACCAACTTCATTATCTGTAAATACTAAAGCTGTTCCTCTTTTTTGATTACCTATATAGTTATTCTTATTATGCCATGAATCAGTACCTGATAAAGAAGAAAAATGTCTTACAATAACTCCATTAAACTCATCTTCTGCTTGGAATACTTTTTTCTTTGTACCATGTAAATGTCCTAATTGTATTAATCTAAATTTAGCTTTACCCCATAATTCAGCATACTCTGTAGCAATAGTTAAAGGCAATGTATTTATATTAGTATCTCCATGATTCCAAGCCAATAAGTTATCTCCTATAAGTAAGGCTTTTCTTACTTTTGGTTCTGCATTTATACTTACTTGTTTATCATTTCTATAATATGCTTTAAGAGCTATTCCTAAATGTTGCTCACTTAATTCACAATGATTTCCATTTATATTAATAAATTCTACTTCATCTGCAAACTGTTTTAAAATATCTATAGACTCTGTTAAAACTTCTAATGCTACTTCAAATACTTTAGATGCTCTTGTATCTGATTCTACATAAGTACCAGAGGTTGTGGTTGATTTAACTGTATCAGTATGTAAAGTATCTCCTAACGAGGATAAAATAAATTTCTTAATTCCATAACAAGAATATGATTTATAAGCTAAATATTTAATACAAGTTAAAAATCTTTCTTTAGCTATATCAATATTATATCTTTCACCTGTTTCATGTTCTGAAACAAGTTTTCCTAGATGTAAATCCGCTAAATTTATTACCACTGTAGAATTTTTTTCAAATTTAGAATATCCTGGAATATTTACTTTAGATTCTGGTTTTAATACTTTTAAGCTTTGTTTTTTGCAAAACTTCATGAAGCCTTGTTCAAATTCAGAGCTTAATTGTCCTATTTTATTTACCTGTAAATTAACACTTATAGAATATTTCCCTCCTGGAGTAGTTTTATGCCAAATTTGAGATATACGATATTTTTGTAAATCTATATTAAAATGTGATATTACCTCCTCCTCTGTAGGAATTCTATCTGCTGTAAAAACAAACTCTTTAGTACCCTTATCTTTATTTTCATTGCCATTTATGTATATAAATGGAGAATTTATTTTAGAATTATTGACCACTATATCCTCAACTCCTACTAAAGTCTTAAAAACACTTCTAAAATAATCTTTATGTAGATTTAAACCTGTTTCTTGATGAAATGCATCTTTAATTTCTACCCATGAAATTGTTCCATTTTTCTTAGATTCTAAAATATAGTCATACCTTTTTTCTAGAAAATCTATTGTCATTTTTCTTTTATTCATAAAACTATTTAATTAATAAATAAGTTAATATTACTGATAAGCTAACTACTGTTGGAATAGTGATAAGAGTATTATAAAACCAATTATTTCGCTTTTGTTTCTTTACTTGTTTCTGATAATTAGTAAAAGTTTCTTTTATATCTTCTTTTTCTTTATAAGAAATACTTAATAAAAAATCTTTATCTTTTATTATATTATTTGAAATAGAGTCTAATATAACATACGAAGAATTTATTTTTTTTAACTCTTCTATAGTTTTAATTTGAAATGTTATTATAGAGTCTTGTATATTTGAATAATCAATGCATTGTTTTAATACAATGTGTTCTTGATTTATTTTTATTACTTGTTCATTAGTGAAAGCTATTACAGTATCATTATTTTTGGAATTTTGAATAATCAATTTCTTCGGATAAGAATCCTGAGCTAATACTAATGGTGCTATCAATAGTAGTAGCAGTGACTTTATTATATTCTTTGTCATATTTTCTCTTTAAATCTTTCAATTGTTTTGAATACTTTAAATCTTGTAAGATTATTTCTTTCTCTAATTTTTTAATTTTGAAATCAGTTTTTATCTTCAAATCTAAATAAAGACTATCTTTTTTTAATAATTCTTTTTCTTTTTCACTTCTTAATATTTCCCATCCATTATTATTTTTAGGTAGCTCAATCTCCTTACTATTTCTTTTAATTAATAAAACTATTAAAATAAACAATATAATAAAAGATATTATTATTATTATTTGCTTTTTCATTTTGTAAATGTAATCTAATATTTTATTATACATATTAAGCTATCTTTAACTTTTAATAGTATTTTCTTTCTGTAGGTTCTAAAGTGCCTATTACAGATATTACCTTATCACTATCTCTATTTATTACTGCTCTACACTTGATAGGTATGACTTCCCTTGTAGTAGGGTTTTTTATTCCGTAGAATAATGAAATTTCTTTACCAGATTTTATAATATTTTCCCATTCTTCCCAAATTCTGTCCTTATCCTCTAAAGCTATATAATTTAACCACCCTAAGCCAAGTAGTTCAGACTCTGAAACACCTACTAGTTGTGTCAATGAATAATTTATACTAGTATAATAACCTTTACCATCACTTTTAAATGAAGGTTCTTTAGCCAAATAAAATGTAGCATCCCTTTCTATTCTAATAGTTTTAATATCATTAGCTATCTGCTTTATTTGATCTTTAATAGAACCTCCTCCATTAGGTTTTAGTTCTTTAGATATTTCTAAAATTTTTTCAGCCATATTTTCTATATGAATAAAAATTTTTGTTTGATTTGTTAATAATTCTTCTTGTTGTTTCTGTTTATCCA
>CAZDRS010000357.1:0-2868 GCA_964507585.1 uncultured Dechloromonas sp. | reverse complement strand
CCATGCTGGTCGAGGTAGCGCAACCAGGTCGACAGGCCGAGGATGTCCATCTGCCGGCCGGCGTCATTGACGTAGTACTCGCGCGTCACATCCCAACCGGCGAAGGAAAGCAGGCTGGACAGCGAAGCGCCGTAAGCCGCGCCGCGGCCGTGGCCGACGTGCAAGGGGCCGGTCGGGTTGGCCGAGACGAACTCGACCTGCACCTTCTGCTGGCCGCCGGCCGTCGAGCGGCCGAAAGCCGAGCCTTCGGTCAGCACGGCGCGCACGACGTTGGTCTTGGCACGGGCGTCAAGGGTGAAATTGATGAAGCCGGCACCGGCCACTTCCGCCTTGCTGACCAGCACGGAAACCGGCAATTCGGCGAGCAGCTGGTTGGCGATTTCGCGCGGGTTCTTCTTCAGCGCCTTGGCCAACTGCATGGCCAGATTGGTCGACCAGTCGCCATGCGTCGGATCGCGCGGGCGCTCAAGCTGAATGGGGGTTTCGGTTGCCGTCGGGGCAACGCTGGCCAGGGCCTGTTGCAACAGGGTGGTCAGCTGGGATTTGACGTCGTGGGCCATTGATTCGCGGCTAAAAATTGCAAAACGGCGATTATACGCTGCCCCTGCCTCATTATTGGGCAAGGATCACCGACCAGGCGGCGAGTTTTTCGGCATAAGCGCGCGCCGCATGTGCCGGGCTGGTCGACGGCAAACGGCACAAGGCAAGCGTGCAGCCGGCCAACTGCGGCAACACATGGCGACGAAAGCTGGTTTCCGCCGTCGCGCCGTTGAAGAATACCCGGTCGATGCCAGGATGCTCGGCAAAGAAGCGTGCGAAATCGTTGGGACGTACCGAGGTTTTGACGATGGCTGCATCCAGGCTGCCGCTACGTTCGCAATCGGCAATCACGTCCCACAGCGCGATGCCGGCCGCCTGCAGGCGCTGCAGCCGCTCGGCATAGGGCAAGGCCGGGCCGGCCCCGAGCAGGTCGCCCATGATGCGCCAGAAGGCGTTGCGTTCGTGGGCATAGTAGCGGCCGGCCCGCAAGGAGGCCTCACCCGGCATGCTGCCGAGGATGAGCAGCCGCGCATCTGGCGCCGCCACCGGCGGAAAGCTCTGGATCGCCGCCATCGCAGGCCGGAATCAGCCGCCGAAAACCCGGTTCTTGCCGGCTCGCTTGGCCAGGTACATGGCCTGGTCGGCGCGGCGCAGGGCTTCGGCACTCGATTCGTCCGTCCCCACCTGGGCGACGCCGGCACTGAAGGTGATCAGCACCTTTTCCTTGCCGGACATGTAGATTGCCTTGGTCAACTCGCGCTGCAGGCGGGTGATGACCTCGATCCCCTCGTCCAGCGGTGTATCCGGCATCAGGATGACGAACTCCTCGCCGCCGTAACGGGCCAGCGTGTCGCTCGGCCGGATGTGGGTTCGCGTGACATTGGCCAGATGAACCAGGGCACCATCGCCGGCGTCGTGCCCCAGGCTGTCGTTGAGGCGCTTGAAATTATCGATGTCGAGCAGGCAGATCGACAGCGCCGTTTCCTTGCGCCGCATGCTCGACATTTCGCGCAGCAGTGCCTCGTCCAGGCCTTTGCGGTTCAGCGCATCGGTCAGCGGATCGTGGCGGGCCAGCGCGCTGGCGTTGTCCAGTTCGTGCTGCAACAGGATCAACTCGGCCTCGGTCGTCTCGACCTTGTGCTGCAGGGATTGCAACTGCTCGCGCGAGTGTGCCGACTCTTCGGCCATGGCATGCGTCGCCGCAATCACGCCAGCGAGCAGCGGCCGCAATTCCTCCGGCCGGGTCACGCTTTCCATTTGCCGCGCCGTTGCCTCGATCTGTTCCTCGAAGTTGCTGCTCGACTGGCTCATCGCAGCCAGGCTTTCGATGAAGGTCGCCAGCATGCCGCGCATTTCCTGCTGCGCCGCCACCGAGCGCGCCCGCGCGCTGCCCTGCCTGGCCAGGACATCACGCATCCGGCGCTCCATCTCGTCCAGATGGCGCAGAGTCAGCGGCGGCGTCACGCTGGACAACAAACCGTCGATCTGCCCCTTCAGCCAGCTATCGTCGATACTCAGCTGACCAATGTTCTCGATGATCAGGTGCAGCAGCTTGAGCAGCGAATCGCGGATTTCCAGCTGCTCCTCGACGGCCGAGTGGACGTGGTAAATCAGTTGCTCGACTGCCCCACGCACGACCAGGATTTCGACCTGTGGCTTGCGGAGCATTTCCACCAGTTCAGCTGCCAGGATCAGGGAACGCGGGTTATCGCTGCCGAAAAAGGGCAGAAAACCATCGACAACACGACTCAGGCTGTGCGCAAAATCGACCGGCAAGAGCGAAACGGGTGTCAGCGGGGCTATTGCCGGGCGCTCGTCACCAGCCCGGGCGAACGCGAGCAGCGCATCCGTGACACCTTGCCAGCTGCGCTTGGCGATGGCCTGCACCAAGTTGTCGAGCGCCCCTTCCTGCTGGGCGCCGTGTGCAACGAGGGCATCGGCCAGCTGGCGCAGGGGTTTCTCGGGGAAAGGCGGAATATCCGGCACCCCGGCGATTTCGTTGTAGCAAACCCGGAAGTTGGCCGGCGTCGGCGGCAGGTGCTGGATGGCCAAACGCTTGAGGGCCTCCCGCGCGATATCGGTCGGATTTTTCGATTCGTTCATGGACGCGAAGAGGCCCCGGGCTTATATGTGGAATACCACTGGAATTTGAGAAGTAGTTTATCGCATTGGTCTGTTTGGCTGGCAACAATATCGATGCGGCCAAAGCCCAAATCGCCGGGCCGCAAGCCGCGTTGCCATGTTAGGATGCTCGTTTGACTTTGCCGGCCACCCACCGCCCCATGCGCCTTTTCCGTCTGCTCAAGATCGCCTCCGTCGCCAGCCGTT
>CAZDRS010000356.1:0-2878 GCA_964507585.1 uncultured Dechloromonas sp. | reverse complement strand
AACAACATGATCTACAACGTGCACCTGCTGGTCGGCAAGATTTCCGAGCCGGGCAACAGCCCGTTCTCGCTCACCGGCCAACCTTCCGCCTGCGGTACGGCGCGTGAAGTCGGTACCTTTGCCCACCGCCTGCCGGCCGACATGGTCGTCACCAACCCGGATCACCGCAAGCATACCGAAGAAATCTGGCAACTGCCGGAAGGTACGCTGAACGACAAGGTTGGCCTGCACGCCGTTGCCATGGCCCGTGCCCTCAAGGATGGCAAGGTCAACTTCTACTGGCAGCAGTGCAACAACAACATGCAGGCTGGCCCGAACATCAATGAAGAGTTGTATCCGGGCTGGCGCAATCCGGCCAACTTCATCGTTGTTTCCGACCCGTATCCGACGGTGTCGGCGATGGCTGCCGACTTGATCCTGCCGACTGCCATGTGGGTCGAGAAGGAAGGCGCCTACGGCAATGCCGAGCGTCGTACCCAGATGTGGCGTCAGCAGGTCAAGGCACCGGGCGAGGCCCGCTCCGACCTGTGGCAATTGATGGAGTTTTCCAAGCGCTTCAAGATGGAAGAAGTGTGGACTCCGGAACTGCTGGCCAAGGCACCGAAGTACAAGGGCAAGACGATGTTCGACGTGCTCTACGCCAACGGTGTGGTCAACAAGTACAAGTTGAGCGAAACCCAGGCTGGTTTCGACAACGACGATTCCAAGCTGATCGGCTTCTACATCCAGAAGGGTCTGTTCGAGGAATACGCCCAGTTTGGTCGCGGTCACGGTCACGATCTGGCCCCGTTCGACATGTACCACAAGGCACGCGGTCTGCGCTGGCCGGTCGTCGAGGGCAAAGAAACCCTGTGGCGCTTCCGCGAGGGCTACGATCCGTACGTCAAGAAGGGCGAAGGCATCAAGTTCTATGGCCACAAGGATGGCAAGGCCGTCATCTTCGCGCTGCCCTACCAGGATCCTCCGGAAATGCCGGATGCCGAGTACAACCTGTGGTTGTGTACCGGCCGCGTGCTGGAGCACTGGCATACCGGTTCGATGACCCGTCGCGTACCGGAGTTGTACAAGTCCTTCCCGGATGCCGTCGTCTTCATGCACCCGGACGATGCCCGCGACCGTGGTCTGCAGCGTGGTATGGAGGTCAAGATTGCCTCCCGCCGTGGCGAGGTGGTCATGCGCGTCGAAACCCGCGGTCGCAACAAGCCGCCGCGTGGTTTGGTCTTCATCCCGTTCTTCGACGCCGGCCGTCTGGTCAATAAGGTGACGCTGGATGCGACTTGCCCGATTTCCAAGGAAACGGACTACAAGAAGTGCGCGGTCAAGGTAACGAAGGCTTGATCGGACGATAACAACGAATAGCGGTCGGCGCCGTTTGCCGACCGTCTCTCGGAGGTGAAAAGATGAAATTGATTACCACTCTGGCCTTGGCTGCAGGCATCGCCTTGGGCGGCATCGGCCTGGCCAGCGCGCAGGAACTGGTCAACGAAATTGGTGGCGTGACGATCGAGGGTAACTCCAAGGTCAACATGTTCAAGCCGGAAAAGGATCAGTCCAATATCCAGCGTAATTTCCAGAAGCAGCCGCCGCTGATTCCGCACAGCGTCAAGGGCTACAACATTACGCAAAACTTCAACAAGTGCATGGATTGCCACTCCAAGGATCGCGCCGAGGAAACCGGTGCAACCAAGGTAGCCAAGTCGCACTACCTCGATCGCGAGGACAACAAGCTGAAGAACATCTCGCCGCGCCGTTACTTCTGCATGCAATGCCATGTGCCGCAGTTCGACGCCAAGCCGCTGGTCGAGAATACCTATAAACCAGCCGCCAAGAAGGGGGAATGATGAGTCTGAAAAATCTAATGCCCGCCTGGGTTCAACGCATTGGCGTCACGACCGCGCTGCTGCTTTTCGTTGGCGGTATCGTTTTCTGGGGGGGCTTCAACTGGGCTCTGGAAGCGACCAACAAGGAATCCTTCTGTATCTCCTGTCACGAGATGGAAGAGAACGTGTTCCGCGAATATCAGAACACAATTCACTACACCAACCGTACAGGTGTGCGTGCCACGTGCCCGGATTGCCACGTGCCCAAGGAATGGGGCCCGAAGATGATTCGCAAGATGCAGGCTTCCAACGAGGTTCTGCACAAGATCCTGGGTAGCGTCGATACGCCGGAGAAGTTCAACAAGAAGCGCCACGAACTGGCTCAGCACGAATGGGAGCGCATGAAGAAGGCTGATTCCCGCGAGTGCCGCAACTGCCATAACTACGCTTACATGGACTACACCGAGCAGGGTGACCGTCCGGCTCGCATGCACCCGAAGGCATTTGATGAAGGCAAGACCTGTATCGACTGCCACAAGGGCATCGCCCACCAGTTGCCGCAGATCGACCAGCATATCGGCAAGCAGAACGAAGGTGCGCTGGAAATTTCGCACGGTGATGCACCGAAGACAGAAGAGGCTGCCGAGAAAAAATAAGTTGTGGCGTGCCACGGCATGATGAGAACCCCGGTCTAGTACCGGGGTTCTTGTTTGATGCTCGGGAATATGGTGTGGTAATTACAAAATTTCACGTCCCAAAGCCCGAAAAGCCCCGTGGGGCCAACACTTATTCAAAAAGGTATGCTACTTTTACTGTGCTGCCGTCCATACGGCCAGTTTTCTTAAACGTTAGTAGGTAACAGGAGGCACTTAGATGAATAAATCCGAGCTGGTCGAAGTTGCTGCAAAAGAAGCTGGTATCACCAAGGCTGCTGCTGACAAGGCGTTGTCTGCCATCATCGGCGCGGTAGTCCAGACAGTAACCAAGGGCGAGTCCGTAACGCTCGTCGGTTTCGGAACTTTCAAGTCCGCAAAGCGCGCAGCGCGCACCGGCAAGAA
>CAZDRS010000355.1:0-2886 GCA_964507585.1 uncultured Dechloromonas sp. | reverse complement strand
GCCGCGACGGCAAGTTCAAGCTGGCCGATGGCGGCACGCTGTTCCTCGACGAAATAGGGGACATGTCGCCGGCGCTCCAGGCCAAGCTGCTGCGCACCTTGCAGGAAGGCGAGTTCGAGCCGGTCGGCTCGAACCGGCTGACCACCGTCGATGTGCGCGTCATCGCGGCGACCAGCCGGAATCTGGAGAAAATGGTCGCCGACGGGCAATTCCGCGCCGACCTTTATTACCGGCTTAATGTCATCACCTTGCGCACGCCGCCGCTGCGCGAGCGGCTCGAGGATTTCGCCCTGCTCGCCGATTACCTGGTCGATGCCATCTGTCGCAACCAGGGCATGCCGCCGCGCGGGATCAGTGCCGGGGCAATCAACCGGCTGTGCCGGCACGACTGGCCGGGCAATGTGCGCGAACTGGCCAACGTGCTGGAGCGGGCGCTGCTGATGTCGGACAGCGACACGCTGGAAGCCGACGACCTGGAGGCGGTCATGCCGTCGGCGTCGGTTGAGTTGCCGAAGGTGGTCAGCCTGCGCCCGGTGGGCATGGCCGAGGCGGTGGCCCAGGCCGAGCGCGAGGCGATCCGGCTGGCGCTGCAGAGCGCGCGCGGCAACAAGGCCGAGGCGGCGCGCCAGTTGGGCATTTCCCGTGCTGCCTTGTACGAGAAGATGGCTGCCCTGGGCGTGGACGCCCAACTGGCTTGAGTTGTCTGCCGAACCGGACACCCTGTCCGGCCAGGCAAACAGATGGCAGGTGTTGCCAAGCGCCGGATTTTCACAAATTCCCTATTGTTCAATGAGTTGAATGTGTTGGCACGGCCCGTGCACTAGGACTGGCTTTACAACAATTCCTCAAGGAGACAATTGTGGACTTTCTGATTGTGCTGGCGTCGCTGGCCTTCCTGATGTTCGTGGCCTACCGCGGCTACAGCGTCATCCTGTTTGCCCCCATCGCGGCGCTCGGCGCCGTGCTGTTCGTCGATCCCAACCTGGTCGCCCCGATGTTCACCGGCCTGTTCATGGACAAGATGGTCGGCTTCGTGAAGAACTTCTTCCCGGTCTTCCTGCTCGGCGCGGTGTTCGGCAAGGTGATCGAACTGTCCGGCTTCTCGAAGTCGATCGTCGCCGCGGTGATCCGCGTCATCGGGCGCGAACGGGCCATGCTGGCCATCGTCGCGGTGTGCGGCCTGCTGACTTACGGCGGCGTGTCGCTGTTCGTTGTGGTCTTCGCGGTCTATCCGTTCGCGGCCGAAATGTTCCGCCAGGGCGGCATCCCGAAGCGCCTGATCCCGGGCACCATCGCCCTCGGCGCCTTCACTTTCACGATGGATTCGCTGCCCGGTACGCCGCAGATCCAGAACATCATCCCGACCACCTTCTTCAAGACCGACATCTACGCCGCACCGTGGCTGGGTATCATCGGCGCCGTGTTCATCATCATCGTCGGCCTCAGCTACCTCGAATGGCAGCGCCGCAAGGCCGCCGCGGCCGGCGAAGGCTACGGCGAGGGCCACAGCAACGAACCGGAGCCGGTCGACAGCAGCAACCTGGTTCATCCGCTGATCGCCATCCTGCCGCTGGTCATGGTCGGCGTGATGAACAAGATATTCACCAACGCCATCCCGGCGCTCTACGGCGAGAAGGTGTCCTTCATCCCGGCGGTGATCGGCAAGGCCGCGCCGGTGGTTCAGCAGACCAAGGCGGTCGCCGCCATCTGGGCGGTCGAAGGTGCGCTGCTGATCGGCATTGCGACGGTCTTCCTGTTCGGCTGGAAACTGGTGTTCAGCAAGTTCGGCGAAGGCAGCAAGAGCGCCATCGGCGGCGCCCTGCTCGCCACCATGAACACCGCTTCCGAATACGGCTTCGGCGCCGTGATCGCCGCGCTGCCGGGCTTCCTGGTCGTTGCCAATGCGCTGTCGGCGATTCCCAATCCGCTGATCAACGAGGCGATCACTGTCACCTCGCTGGCCGGCATCACCGGCTCGGCCTCGGGCGGCATGGGCATCGCGCTGGCCGCCATGGCCGAGACCTTCATCGCCAATGCGCAGGCGGCGGGTATCCCGCTCGAAGTCTTCCACCGCGTCGCGTCGATGGCTTCCGGCGGCATGGACACGCTGCCGCACAACGGCGCGGTGATCACGCTGCTGGCGGTGACCGGCCTGACGCACCGCCAGTCGTACAAGGACATCTTCGCCATCACCTGCATCAAGACGTTGGCGGTCTTCGTGGTGATTGCGGTTTTCTACGCCACGGGTATCGTCTAGTCCAAATATAAAAGCGAGGAGATGAACATGCCTGTTACCCGTCACCCCATGGCCAATTCGTTGCGCGCCTCCGACACCGGCAAGGTGGTGTCGGCCCGCGATGCGGTTCGCCTGATCCGCGATGGCGATACGGTCGCCACCGGCGGCTTCGTCGGCATCGGTTTTGCCGAGAACATCGCCATCGCGCTCGAACAGCGCTTCGTCGAGAGCCAGGCGGAAGATGCGCACGGCCAGGGTAGCCCGCGCAACCTGACCCTGGTCTATGCGGCCGGGCAGGGCGACGGCAAGGAGCGCGGCCTCAACCACCTCGGCCACGACGGCCTGCTGGCCAAGGTCATCGGCGGGCACTGGGGGCTGGTGCCCAAGGTGCAGGCGCTGGCCGTGGCCAACCGCATCGAGGCCTACAACCTGCCGCAGGGGGTCATCACCCACCTGTTCCGCGACATCGCTGCTGCCAAGCCGGGAACGATCACCCGTGTCGGCCTCGGCACCTTCGTCGATCCGCGCTTCGGCGGCGGCAAGCTGAATGCGATGACGACCCAGGACATTGTCCGCCTGATGGAGATCGACGGCGAGGAATACCTGTTCTACAAGGCCTTCCCGATCCACGTCGGCATCATCCGCGGCAC
>CAZDRS010000354.1:0-2893 GCA_964507585.1 uncultured Dechloromonas sp. | reverse complement strand
GGCTGCTGTCGTGCTCAATCACCGCAAGGATGTGGACAAGACCGGCAAGCCGATCGCCAAGCCGATTCCCGATGCTGAAATGAAGCAGATCAACGAACTGGTTCGTGAGGCAATGGGCTTTACCAAGGAGCGCGGCGACACCTTGTCGGTCGCCAATGCCCCCTTCACGGCCATCGACAAGAGCGAAAGCGAACTGCCGATCTGGAAGGATCCAGAGAACGTTTCCTTCCTGAAGGATATTTTGAAGTACCTGCTGATTGCCGGCATCGTTGCCTTCATCTATCTGAAGGTGATCAAGCCGTCGTTGAAGACCATGTTCCCACCGCCGGAAAGCCAAAAAGCCGGAAGCGGCGAGGGCGAGGCTGGCGGCATCTTCGGGGGCACCGGCGTATCCGGAGGCGAGGGTGAAGGCGAGGAAGGGGCGACGGTTCATATCGACCACTACGCAGTCAAGATTCAGAAGGCGCGCGACCTGGCCGCCAAGGATCCGAAGGCCATTGCCAACATGATCAAGGACTGGATGGGTGTAAATGGCAACTAGCCCCGAAGAAGGCCTCGAAAAGAGCGCCACGCTGCTCATCGCTCTGGGCGAGGATCACGCTGCCGAGGTGCTCAAGCATCTCGGCCCGCGCGAGGTACAAAAGCTCGGCCACGCCATGGCCTCGCTGAAATCGGTTCCCCGCGCCAAGGTCGAGAGCATTCTGGACGAATTCCTGCAGTCCTCCGCAGAACATGCCGCCGTCCATGTCGACACCGACAACTACATTCGCTCGGTACTGACCAAGGCACTGGGTGACGACAAGGCATCGAACCTCATTTCCCGCATCCTGCAGACTGGCGAAACCTCTGGTATCGAAGGCCTGAAGTGGATGGATGCCGCGACGGTCGCCGACCTGATCAAGAACGAACACCCGCAGATCATTTCGACCATCCTGGTGCACCTGGAACACGACCACGCCAGCGAAATCCTCAACCACTTCACCGAGCGTCTGCGCAACGACGTGGTCTTGCGTATCGCCACCCTGGAAGGTATCCAGCCGGCAGCCCTGCGCGAACTGAACGAAGCGATGATGCGCATCCTCGCCGGCTCGGCCAGCATGAAAAAAACAGCCATGGGCGGCGTGCGCACGGTGGCGGAAATTCTCAACTTCATCGGCACGGCCAACGAAACCTCGGTGGTCGACGCCATTCGCGAATACGACCCGGATCTGGCCCAGAAGATTCTCGACGAGATGTTCGTTTTCGAGAACCTGATGGATATCGACGACCGCTCGATCCAGCTGATTCTGCGCGAAGTGCAGTCCGATTCGCTGATTCTGGCGCTGAAAGGGGCTTCCCCCGATCTACGGGAGAAGATTTTCAAGAACATGTCGCAGCGAGCCGCCGAAATGCTGCGCGAGGATCTCGAGTCGAAAGGCCCGGTTCGTCTTTCCGAAGTCGAAGCGGAACAGAAGGAAATCCTCAAGATCGTTCGCCGCCTCGCCGACGAAGGGCAAATCGTGCTCGGCGGCGCCGGTGGCGAACAGATGCTCTGACCATGTCGCGCATCATCCCCAAGGAACAACTGGCCGGCTACCAACGCTGGCAGATTGGCTCCTTCGACAAGCCGGCTGCACCGCCAGCCACCTCACTGCCAGCCAGCAGCGAACAGGTGATGGCCGAAGCAGCCAGCCAGGCGCAGTCAGCAGAACAGGATGGCGAGACCGTCGTCTCCATTCCCTTCCCGACTGCAGACGACCTGGCGCGCATCAACGAAGAAGCCCGCAAGGAAGGCTACGAACAGGGCTATGCCGAAGGTCAGGCGGCCGGCGAAGCAGAATTCACCGCCCGGACGAACGAGCAGCTCGCCCAGTTGACCAGCATTATCGGCAACCTGCAGGTTTCGCTAGCCCACCTCGACCAGAACATTGCCGACCAACTGCTCGATCTGGCGCTGGAAGTGGCCTCGCAGGTATTGCGTTCCAGCCTGAAAATCAACCGTGAACTGCTGCTGCCAACCATCCGCGAGGCACTCGGCGAACTTCCGCTGCACCACGGCACCATCTCGCTCTACCTCAACCCGCTAGATGCCGAGGCCCTGTCAGCCCAGCTCAAGGATCAACTGGCGCACACCGGTGCCCATATCGTCGCCGACAGCAACATTGCCGAAGGCGGCTGCGTGCTCAAAGCCGGGAGCAGCGATATCGACGCCAGTATCGACGTTCGCTGGCGCCGCGTACTTGAAGCGATCGGCATCAAAGCCAAGGAATGGCTACCGACTCCCTGACCCTGCCCGACCACATCGGTCGCTGGCAACGTTTTCTGGCCAACTGCCAAGTGGCGGCCAGTCAGGCCCAGCCCCTCTGGCCAAGTGGCCGGCTGACCCGCATCAACGGCCTGGTCATGGAGGCTTCCGGCCTGAAGCTGCCGCTCGGCAGCACCTGCAGCATCATTCCCGGCAGTGGCACCCCGGTCGAAGCGGAAGTCGTTGGCTTTGCCGGTGAAAAAATCTACCTGATGCCGTCCGACGATGTCTTTGGCCTGGCCCCGGGCGCCCGGGTCGAAGCCGTCGACATCCCGACCACGCCGTTGCGTGTCGACGTGCCCCAATTCAAACGACGCCGCGCCATCGACCGCGCCAAGCAAGTGCCGGTTGGCGATCACCTGCTCGGCCGAGTGGTCGACGGGGTTGGACGGCCGCTCGACAGCCGCGGGCCACTCGTCGTCGATACAACGCGCTCCCTGCAAAGCCGCCCCTTCAACCCGATGATGCGCGCTGCCATCGAACAACCGCTCGATGTCGGCATCCGCGCCATCAACGCCCTGCTCACCGTCGGGCGCGGCCAGCGCATGGGCCTGTTCGCCGGCTCCGGCGTCGGCAAGTCGGTACTGCTCGGCATGATGGCTCGCTACA
>CAZDRS010000353.1:0-2896 GCA_964507585.1 uncultured Dechloromonas sp. | reverse complement strand
TTAATCGGAGTTTCCTGGAGGTCTCATGTCTCAAGAAAATATCAACGCGAAGATTCGGAATAATCCGAAATTCGCCGAAATGGTCGGCAAGCGCACGCGCTTCGCAGTCCTGCTGTCCCTGATCGTGCTGGTGCCGTACTACAGCTACATGGCACTGGTTTCCCTGAATCCGCAGTTCTTCGCTGCCAAGCTCAGCGAAGGCGGCGTAATCACCATCGGCTGGCCGATCGCCGCGCTGATCGTCTTTGGCGGCTGGCTGCTGACGGGCGTCTACGTCCAGCGCGCCAACGGCGAGTTCGACCGCCTGAATGAGGAAATCCTGAAGGAGGCCCGCAAATGAAGCGTTCGGTTACCGCCTTGATCGCCGGCAGCCTGCTGGCCGTCTCCTTTGCCGTGTTCGCCGGCCCGGGTGCCATCGAAGGCGTCCAGAAGCAGCCGATCAACGTCAGCGCCATCGCCATGTTCCTGGTCTTCGTGCTGGCCACCCTCGGCATCACCAAGTGGGCGGCCGGCAAGACCAAGTCGACGGCTGACTTCTACACCGCCGGCGGTGGCATCACCGGCTTCCAGAACGGCCTGGCCATTGCCGGCGACTACATGTCGGCGGCGACCCTGCTCGGCATCACCTCGATGGTCTACTTCAAGGGCTACGACGGCTTCATCTACGCCGTGTGCTTCTTCATCGGCTGGCCGATCATCCTGTTCCTGATGGCGGAGCGCCTGCGCAACCTCGGCAAGTTCACCTTCGCCGACATCGCCTCCTACCGTCTCGACCAGAGCCGCATCCGCACCTTCGCCGCCATCGGCTCGCTGACCGTGGTCTGCTTCTACCTGATCGTCCAGATGGTCGGTGCCGGCCAGTTGATCCAGCTGCTGTTCGGCCTGGAATACAACGTGGCGGTGGCCGTCGTCGGCGTGCTGATGATGGTGTACGTCACCTTCGGCGGCATGACGGCGACGACCTGGGTGCAGATCATCAAGGCCTGCCTGCTGCTCGGCGGCGGCATCGCCCTGATGCTGCTGACCCTGTCGCAATTCGGCTGGTCGCTCGACACCCTGTTCGCCAAGGCCATCGAGTCGCACAAGATGGGCGAAAAGCTGATGGCGCCGGGTTCGCTGATGGCCGATCCGGTCTCCGCCTTCTCGTTGTCGCTCGGCCTGCTGTTCGGTACCGCCGGCCTGCCGCACATCATGATGCGCTTCTTCACCGTGCCGAACGCCAAGGAAGCCCGCAAGTCGGTGTTCTACGCGACCGGCTTCATCGGCCTGTTCTTCCTGGTCACCATCATCCTCGGCGCCGGTGCGATCACCATCGTCGGCACCAACGCAGCCTTCTTCGAGGGCGGCCAGATCGGTGGCAAGCTGGTCGGCGGCAACAACATGCCGGTCATGCACCTGGCCAAGGCGGTCGGTGGCGACATCTTCCTCGGCTTCCTGTCGGCGGTGGCCTTCGCCACCATCCTGGCCGTCGTGTCGGGCCTGGCACTGGCCGGTGCTTCGGCGATCTCGCACGACCTCTACGCCCGCGTGATCAAGAAGGGCACGGCCAGCAGCGAGCAGGAAATGAAGGTGACGCGCTTTGCCTCGGTCGGCCTCGGCCTGACTGCCATCGGCCTGGGCATCGCCTTCAAGGATCAGAACGTGCTGTTCCTTGTCGCGCTGGCCTTTGGTGTCGCTTCTTCGGTCAACTTCCCGGTGCTGATCCTGTCCATGTACTGGAAGGGCCTGACCACCCGAGGCGCGCTGTGGGGCGGCATCGCCGGCCTGGTTTCCGCCGTCGGCCTGGTCGTGCTGTCGCCGACCGTGTGGGTCAAGATCCTCGGCAACAAGGCCGCCATCTTCCCGTACGACCACCCGGCCATCGTCTCGATGTCGCTCGCCTTCTTCGTCACCTGGCTGATGTCGGTGACCGACAAGAGCGCCCGCGCCGCCAAGGAGGCCGAGGCTTACGAAGACCAGTTCATTCGTGCCCAGACTGGTCTTGGTGCTGCCGGTGCCCACGCGCACTAATCCACTCTGCGGGTGAGACTTCGGAGAACAGCACCGTCGTCTCGTTCTTTCGGGAGCCTTCGGGCTCCCTTTTTTTGCTCTGGCATCACATTTATATGGGTTTAACAAAAATTATTAATTCGAAATTGATTTTGCGCTATCCTTGGATGATAACTATTACTAAAGTAATGAATTACCTGCCAAAGAGAGAGATAGATGGCTGACGCTGGGAACAGCCGGCTGCCCGGTTTGCTGGGCAAGCTTGGCAAGATGACTTCGATTCGCGACACCGAAGTGCTCGAACAGAGTTTGTTGCGTACCTTGGGCCCGCTGCTCGGCGTGCTCGATACTTCGCTGTACCGCACCGACGAGCAGCAGAACATGGTGCGTGTCATCAACTACCATCGTTCCAAGGTCATCGAGGCCGATGGCGTGGCTCGCATGGTCGAGCGGGTCGAGGAGTTGTCGCGCCTCAACGACCTGCCCGCCGAGGTCATCGCCCTGACCGACAACGTCCGCCTGCTTGGCAAGCCCTGTACGCGCAAGTTGGGCAAGGAACTGCTGGTCGCCTACCCGCTGTTTGGTGGCAACGACGTCTGTGGCTATTTCGTCTTCCAGCGCGACCGCGAGGTGCAGGCCGCCGAGGATGCCACTATCCGCGGCGTCCTTGAGGTGTTCTCGAATTACTACGCCCTGCTCGACATCAGCCAGCGCGACCGCCTGACCGGCCTGTTCAACCGGCAGGCGCTGGAAGGCAGCTTCGAACGCATCTGGCGCGTCCTTGGTCGCCCCGATCACTTTGCCGAACGCGAGGCAGGCCGCCGTGGTGTGCCGGGCGAGAACTACTGGCTGGCGGTGATCGACATCGACCACTTCAAGAGCATCAACGACCGTTTCGGCCACATGG
>CAZDRS010000352.1:0-2903 GCA_964507585.1 uncultured Dechloromonas sp. | reverse complement strand
AATGAAACCGTCGCGATCCGACATGGACATGGTGATTCTCCGTGTTGCCGTGTGTAAAAGCCCATAATTCTAGCCCAATTCAGACGGTAAAATAATGGTTTTGCCGTTCGAGCCTTGCCATGGTCTGGAAGCCCCACGTTACCGTTGCCGCCGTCGTTTATCGCGACGGGAAATTCCTGCTGGTCGAGGAGGAAACCGATGCCGGCCTGGCCTTCAATCAGCCGGCCGGGCACCTTGAGGAAGACGAGCCGCTGGTCGAGGCGGTGGTGCGCGAGGCCCTGGAAGAAACGGCCTACCACTTCAAGCCGACGCACCTGGTCGGTATCTATCACTGGAAGCACCCGACCAAGGAAGATACGACCTACCTGCGCTTCGCCTTTGCCGGCGAATTGTGCGGCTTCGAGGCCGATCGGAAGCTGGACGACGGCATCGTCGCCGCCCGCTGGCTGACCCTGGACGAGGTGCGGGCGACGCAGGCGCGCCATCGCAGCCCGCTGATCCTGCGCTGCTGCGAGGATCTGCTGGCCGGCAAGCGTTATCCGCTCGACATGCTGGTGCATTACGGCTGATGTTGCGATGGGGCTGTCTGTTGCTCGCTTGTCTGGCCGGTGCCGCATCGGCCGATGAAAGCCTGCACATTTGCCATGGCTACGGCTGTACGTATCAGGTGTCGGTACGCTATACCGAGGGGCAACTCGGCCAGATCCGCCGGATGATGTTCGTGGCGACCGATGCGGCGACCGAGCGCGGCGTGCTGGCGGTGGCAATTGGCCGCCTCTACGCCTGGGGCGGCGAGCAGTCGGAGATACACAACGACCGTGGCGGCAACTACGCCGACGATGATGTGTCGGGCAAGATGGATTGCATCGACCATTCGACGTCTACCACGCGCCTGCTGCAATTGCTGGCCCGGCGTGGCTATCTGCGTTGGCACCGGCTGCTGGAGCCGCAGAGCCGTGATTTCGCCGGCGTCCTGCCGGTGCATTGGTCGGCGGTGATCGAGGAAAAACAGGATGGCGAACCGCGACGCTTCGCGGTCGATAGCTGGTTCGTCGATAATGGACAGCCGGCGGTGATCCTGCCGCTGGAAGACTGGAAGAAAGGGGCTGGGCCCGATGTCTAAAAAAACCGTGGTCGTCGGCTTGTCCGGCGGCGTTGATTCCTCCGTTGCGGCGCTCTTGCTGAAACAGCAGGGCTGGAACGTGATCGGCCTGTTTATGAAGAACTGGGAAGACGACGACACCGAGGAATACTGCTCGTCGCGCCAGGATCTGATTGACGTGATGAGCGTTGCCGACAAGATCGGCATCGATGTCGAAGTGGTCAATTTCGCGGCCGAGTATCGCGAGCGTGTGTTCGCCGAGTTCCTGCGCGAGTACCAGGCCGGTCGTACGCCGAATCCGGACATCCTGTGCAATTCCGAAATCAAGTTCAAGGCTTTCCTCGATCACGCCATGAAACTTGGCGCCGACAAGATCGCCACCGGTCACTACGCCGGCGTGCGCGAATTCGACGGTAAGTTCCAGTTGCTGAAGGCCGAGGACGGCACCAAGGATCAGAGCTACTTCCTGTATCGCCTGAACCAGGCGCAGTTGTCGAAAACGCTGTTCCCGCTGGCCAATCTGTACAAGCGCGAGGTGCGCAAGATGGCCGAGGCGGAGGGGTTGCACGTGGCGGCCAAGAAGGATTCGACCGGCATCTGCTTCATCGGCGAACGGCCGTTCAAGGATTTCCTGTCGCGTTACCTGCCGCCCAAGAAGGGCGAGATTCGCCGCCTTGACGACGGCAAGGTGATGGGCGAGCACGACGGCCTGATGTACCACACGCTGGGCCAGCGCAAGGGGCTGCACATCGGCGGCATCAAGGAAAAGGGCGCGCCGGGCGGTGGCGATCACGATGCCTGGTTCGTCGCCGGCAAGGACATGGACAAGAACGTGCTGTACGTCGTGCAGGGGCACGATCATCCGGCGCTGCTCAAGGGCGAGCTGGTGGCTGAGCAGTTGAGTTGGGTATCTGGCCAGGCTCCGCACACGCATTGGGTGTATACCGCCAAGCCGCGCTACCGGACGAGCGACCAGCCTTGCGAAGTCGAGCGCGTCGATGCCGAATCCTGTGAAATCCACTTTGCCGAGCCGCAGTGGGCGCTGACGCCGGGGCAGTCGGTGGTGCTCTACGAGAGCCGGGTTTGTCTGGGGGGCGGGATTATCCGCTGACCGTCAGTCGTCAGCGCGGATTGCCGATTTTTCGATGACCGCGCTGAAGGCATGAACCAGATCGGGGTCGTGCTTGCGGCCCGATTCGCTGTGCAGGATGTCCATGATGGCCCGGTGGCTGCGTGCTCGTTGATAAGGCCGGCGGGCTGTCATTGCATCGTAGCTGTCGACCACCGAGATGATACGGGCGTCGAGCGGGATGGTGCCGCCGCGGAGCTTGTCCGGGTAGCCTGAGCCATCGAAGTGTTCGTGGTGGTGGCGGACGGTTTGCGCAATGCCACTGTTCCGGCCGCCATTGATGGCGAGGACGATCTGTTCGCCGATCACCACGTGTTGCTGCATGCAGGCCCATTCGCTGGCATCGAAGCTGTCCGGTTTGTGCAGAACCTTGTCCGGGATGCCGATTTTGCCCAGGTCGTGGAAGCGGGCGCCGAGCGAGAGTTTGCCCAGCTCGCGGTGCGACAGGCCGATGTGTTGCCCCAGTTCGAGCGAGAGTTGAACGACACGGTCGCAATGAACGCGGGTGTAGTGATCGCGAGCCCCTAGGGCCACGGTCAGGGCATGGGCGATCAGGTCGATTGGCTGGGCGTCATCGGGAGGGGTGAGCATGCCATGAGTCTCTTGTGGGGCGGATGTGGATGGAGACCCGCCAAAGCGGCTTAGGTTCATTTCCCGTTAAAACAAAAAGGG
>CAZDRS010000351.1:0-2915 GCA_964507585.1 uncultured Dechloromonas sp. | reverse complement strand
GCTTCCGCGCCCACCGGCATTTCCGGGTGCTCGTAGTTCTCGTTCATCACGGTGATGTAGTAGAAGACGTCTTCCTGCTCGGCATTCATGCGGCGCATGCCGTCCTGGACGACGACGGCGACTTCGTACTGGAAGGTCGGGTCGTAGGAGACGCAGTTCGGCACCAGTTGCGACAGGATCAGGCTGTGGCCGTCTTCGTGCTGCAGGCCTTCGCCGTTCAGCGTCGTGCGGCCGGCGGTGCCGCCGACCAGGAAGCCACGGGCGCGCTGGTCGCCGGCTGCCCAGACGAGGTCGAGGGTGCGCTGCAGGCCGAACATCGAGTAGCAGATGTAGAACGGCACGGTCTGCACGCCATGAACGGAGTACGAGGTGGCGGCAGCGATCCAGTCGCTCATCGCGCCGGCTTCGTTGATGCCTTCCTGCAGCACCTGGCCGGTCGTCGATTCCTTGTAGAACATCAGCTGGTCATGGTCTTCCGGAACGTAGTTCTGGCCTTGCTGGTTCCAGATGCCGACGGCGCGGAACATGCCTTCCATGCCGAAAGTGCGAGACTCGTCCGGCACGATCGGCACGATGTTCTTGCCGATCTGCTTGTCCTTCAACAGCATGTTCATAATGCGCACGATGGCCATCGTCGTGGACAACTCGCGGCCTTCGCCGGATGCCTTGAGCAGCGCGGCGTAGGTGTCGAGTGCCGGCACCGGCAGCGGGTCGGCCTTGCGGCGGCGCGACGGCAGGAAGCCACCGAGATCCATGCGGCGCTGGCGCATGTACTTGTATTCCTCGGAGTCTTCGGCAAACTTCAGGTAGGGCAACTCTTCCAGCTTGTCGTCGGGAATCGGCAGGTTGAAGCGGTCGCGGAAGCGGGCGATCTGCTCCTTGTCCATCTTCTTCTGCTGGTGCGAGATGTTCATCGCCTCGCCGGCCTGGCCCATGCCGAAGCCCTTGATGGTCTTGGCCAGGATCAGGGTCGGCTGGCCCTTGTGCTTCACGGCACGGTCGTAGGCGGCGAAGATCTTGAAGATGTCGTGGCCGCCACGGTTCAGTTGCCACACTTCGTCGTCAGTCCAGTCGGCAACCAGCGCCTTCAGTTCCGGGGTGTTGAAGAAGTTTTCGCGGACGTAGGCACCGTTCTTGGCCTTGAAGGTCTGGTACTCGCCGTCGCACAGTTCCATCATGCGCTTCTTCAGGATGCCGGTCTTGTCGCGCTGGAACAGGGCATCCCAATGCGTGCCCCAGACCAGCTTGATGACGTTCCAGCCGGCACCGCGGAATTCGGATTCGAGTTCCTGGATGATCTTGCCGTTGCCGCGCACCGGGCCGTCCAGGCGCTGCAGGTTGCAGTTGATGACGAAGATCAGGTTGTCCAGCTTCTCGCGGCCGGCCATGCCGATGGCGCCGAGCGATTCGACCTCGTCGGTCTCGCCGTCGCCGAGGAAGGCCCAGACCTTGCGCTTTTCCGCCTTGGCGGCGTCGATCAGGCCGCGCGAGGCCAGGTATTTCATAAAGCGGGCCTGGTAGATGGCCTGGATCGGGCCGAGGCCCATGGAAACGGTGGGGAACTGCCAGAAGTCCGGCATCAGCCACGGGTGCGGGTAGGACGAAATGCCCTTGCCGTCGGTTTCCTGGCGGAAGCTGTCCATCTGCTGCTCGGACAGGCGGCCGAGCATGAAGGCACGGGAATAGACGCCGGGCACGGAATGGCCCTGGAAGAAGATCAGGTCGCCGCCGGTTTCATGGTCGACGCTCTTCCAGAAATGCGAGAAGCCGACGTCGTACAGCGCGGCGGCAGAGGCGAAGGAAGCGATGTGGCCGCCGACGTTGGTGTCCTTGTTGGCGCGCACGACCATGGCCATGGCGTTCCAGCGGATGTAGGAGTGAATCTTGATTTCCATGTCGGCATTGCCCGGGTACTTGGGCTGCTGGTCGACCGGAATGGTGTTCACGTATTCGGTATTGGCCGAGTAGGGGATGTCCACACCTTGCAGGCGGGCCTGGCCGATGACTTTCTCGATCAGGTAGTGGGCACGGGTCGGGCCTTCGACGTTAATGACGCCTTCGAGGGCATCCATCCATTCTTTTGTTTCCTGCGGATCGACGTCGGCAGGATCAGGCAGTGCATTCGGCTGGTTGGCCATGTTTGTCTCCACGGTTGGTGTTCATTCTGTTTTGCCTGTTGAGCAAAACAACTTTACTCCTGGCGGGCTGGTTCGCGAGCCCGTACTTTCCCTAATGCGCGTTTCGCATTGTAAAAATAAAATTCACATCGTGCAATAAAGATAGCAGAATTTTTTGGGTTTTGCCGATCAGGGAAAACCCGAGGCGCGGCATACCCCGGCGGGGTGCCGTCAGAAGGAGAGGATGGGAGTTAGACGGTGGCCCAGCGGGCCACGGTAGCGCCGAAGAAGGCGGTGATGATCAGGGCGATCGGTGCGATGGCGATGAAGGCCTGGACGACACGGGCGATGAAGGGATGGGCGACGTGCGTCTCGATGAAGCAGTGGGCGATCAGCACGCCCTTGATCCACATGATGGCGGCGACGATCAGCGGCAGCCAGGCTACATCGCGGGCCCATTCCGACAGCCCCAGGCTGAGCAGGGTCAGGGCAACCAGCGCCAGCCAGGCGGTAGTGAGCAGGGGAAAGTGATCCTTGGTGGCGGGCATGCTCAGGCGAGGACGTAGAAGAAGGGGTAGATGACCAGCCAGATGATGTCGGTGGCGTGCCAGTAGCTGGCCAGTGCTTCCAGGCCGACGTAATCCTCGGCGCTGTAGGCGTGGAAGATCAGGCGGGCAAGCACCCACAGGATGCCGAGGATGCCCCAGGTGGCATGTACCAGATGGTTGAAGGTCAGGTAGTAGTAGACGGTGAAGAAGATGCCGGATTCGCCGTTGATGCCGTGCGCCAGGTTCCATT
>CAZDRS010000350.1:0-2923 GCA_964507585.1 uncultured Dechloromonas sp. | reverse complement strand
TGATCGTCACGCAGCATGCCGGCGACGGCAAGGCCAACCAGTATTTCCTGCGCGGCTTCAATCTTGACCACGGCACCGACTTCGCCACGTACATTGGCGGCGTGCCGGTCAACATGCCGACCCATGCCCACGGCCAGGGTTATACCGACCTCAACTTCCTGATCCCGGAGCTGATCGACCGCATCAGCTTCCGCAAAGGGCCGTATTACGCCGAGGAGGGCGATTTTTCGTCGGCTGGCGCGGCACATATCGACTATTTCCGCAGCATGGACACCTCGCTGGCGCAAATTACGCTGGGCGAAAAAGGCTACACCCGCAGCCTGCTTGCCGGCTCGCCGGAATTGGCTGGCGGCAAGTTGCTCTACGGCCTGGAGCTGTTCCACAACGACGGCCCGTGGGAGATTGCCGAAAATTACCGCAAGTTCAACGGCGTGCTGCGCTACAGCCAGGGCACGCGCAACGACGGTTTTTCCATTACCGGCATGGCTTATCGCGGCCAATGGACATCCACCGACCAGGTTGCCCAGCGCGCCATCGACAGTGGGCTGGTCGGCCGCTTCGGTACGCTCGATCCGACCACCGGTGGCGAAACCAGCCGCTACAGCCTGTCCGGTGAATGGGCCAAGCGCTGGGCCAGCGCCCAGACAAAAGCCAGCGTCTGGTGGCTGAAATCCAGCCTCGATCTGTGGTCGAACTTCCAATATTGCCTGAACGACTATGCCAACAGCGGCACCTGCGACACTGGCGACCAGTTCAAGCAGGCCGAGCGCCGCCAGGCCGGCGGTTTTTCCCTGTCGCATACGATGTTTGATCGCTGGGGCGGCTTCGAGGTCGAAAACAGTATCGGCCTGCAGGGCCGTGTCGACCGTCTCAACCCAATCGGCCTCTACGCCACTGCGGCCCGCCAGACAGTCAGCACCGTGCGTGAGGACAAGGTCACGCAGCGCAGCCTTGGCCTGTGGGTACAGAACGAGACACGCTGGACGCCATGGTTCCGCTCCATCCAGGGCCTGCGTGCCGATGCCTACGATTTCGATGTCGATGCCAGCCTGGCCGCCAATTCCGGCCAAGCCAGCGACCGGATGGTGACGCCCAAGCTGTCGCTGATCTTCGGGCCGTGGCAGAAAACCGAGCTGTTCCTGAATTACGGTCACGGCTTCCATTCCAACGATGCGCGCGGCACGACCATCAAGGTCGATCCGGCCGACGGCACGACCCCGGTGCAAACCGTCAAGCCGCTGGTGCGTACCCGTGGCCACGAAATCGGCATTCGCAGCGAGCCGCTCCCCGGCTGGCAATCGACCCTCTCCCTATGGCAACTCGATGCCGCATCCGAGCTCCTGTTCGTCGGCGATGCCGGCACGACCGAGCCATCGCGCCCGTCGCGCCGCTATGGCGTGGAGTGGACAAACTTCGCCGTTCTGTCCGACTGGCTGGCCATCGACGCCGATCTGGCCTGGTCGCATGCCCGTTTCCGCGACCACGATCCATTGCTGGGCGACTACATCCCGGGGGCGGTGACGAGCACCGCCAACATTGGCCTGACCATCGACCACGTCGGCCCCTGGTTCGGTGCCCTGCGCCTGCGCTACTTCGGGCCGCGCCCGCTGGTCGAAGACAACGCGGTGCGCTCCAGTAGTTCGGCGCTGACCAACCTGCGTATCGGCTACAAATTCGATGCCCGAACCCAGGTTGCCCTCGACGTCTACAACCTGTTCGACCGTAAGGTGAGCGACATCGAATACTGGTACGAGTCGCAGCTGCCCGGCGAGGCAGCGGCCACCTTTGACCGTCACATTCACCCCGCTGAGCCGCGTACCCTGCGCCTGACGGTCTCGCACCGCTTCTGATTTCGGCGCTTCCCAATGCGGGGGCTTGCCCCCGGTGGGCCGCCACCCACATCGTCGTTTTGCGGATTACACGTAGAGTTTTCCGTAATTCATAATTACGCTTCCCGGCGGCAAACCTTTGGAGTAATCTACAGGGTTTTCCCTATACCCGAACGCCAAGGAGATTTCGTGGAAAAGGATTTGCGCGAAGCCGCACTCGAATACCATCGCTGGCCGACCCCCGGCAAGATTTCCGTCCGCCCGACCAAGGGCCTGACCAACCAGCGCGACCTCGCGCTGGCCTACTCTCCCGGCGTTGCCGCCGCCTGTGACCTGATCGTCGAAGACCCGGCCACGGCTGCCGAAATGACCTCGCGCGCCAACCTGGTCGGCGTCATCACCAACGGTACCGCCGTCCTCGGCCTCGGCAACATCGGCCCGCTGGCCGCCAAGCCGGTCATGGAAGGCAAGGGCTGCCTGTTCAAGAAGTTCGCCGGTATCGACGTTTTCGACATCGAACTGGCCGAGAACGACCCGGACAAGCTGATCGACATGATCGCCGCCATGGAGCCGACGCTCGGCGGCATCAACCTGGAAGACATCAAGGCGCCGGAATGCTTCTACATCGAGGAGAAGCTGAAGGAGCGGATGACCATCCCCGTCTTCCACGACGACCAGCACGGCACCGCCATCATTTCCGCCGCCGCCATGCTCAACGGCCTGAAAGTCGTCGGTAAGAAGATCGAGGACATCAAGGTTGTCTGCTCCGGTGCTGGCGCTGCCGCCATTTCCTGCCTGAACCTGTGGTGCGACCTCGGCGTCAAGCGCGAGAACATCACCGTTTGCGACTCCAAGGGCGTCATTTACATCGGCCGTCCGGGCGGCATGGATGCCACCAAGGCCCGCTATGCGCAGGAAACGGAGAAACGCACCCTGGCCGACGCCATGGTTGGTGCCGACGTCTTCCTCGGCCTGTCCACCGCCGGTGTCGTCAAGCAGGAAATGGTCAAGACCATGGCCGCCAAGCCGATGATCTTCGCGCTGGCCAACCCGACACCGGAAATCATGCCGGAACTGGTCAAGGAAGTCTGCCC
>CAZDRS010000349.1:0-2949 GCA_964507585.1 uncultured Dechloromonas sp. | reverse complement strand
CCGGCGGCGCCCAGGGCGCCATCGATGCCACGCTGGCGATCATGGCCGGCGGCGAGGCCGAGGTGCTGGAACGGGTGCGGCCGCTGCTGCAATGCCTGGGCCAGCGCATCGTGCATATCGGCCCGAACGGCGCCGGGCAGGTGGCCAAGGCCTGCAACCAGATGATCATGGTCGCCGCCATCCAGGCGGCTGCCGAGGCGATGCGCCTGGCTGCCGCCTCCGGTGTCGATTGCGGCAAGGTGAAGGAGGCGCTGGCCGGCGGTTCGGCCGCCTCGCGCGTGCTCGACGTGATGGGCGAGCGCATGGTGCGCCGCGATTTCGCGGCCGGCATCGAGGCCCGCCTGCATCACAAGGATTTTGGCCTGGTGCTTGCCGCGGCGCGGCAGAGCGGTGTGCCGGTGCCGCTGACCGCGACGGTCGATCAGCAGTTGAATGCGCTGATGGCGCAGGGCTGGGGGCGCGACGATACATCCTCGCTGTTGCGCGTGCTGGAGATGCTGTGAGCCAGATCGCCCAGCTTTCCGAGGCTGAGATCGAGGAGCGTTTCCATGTCACCGGCACCCGGCCGGTCGCTTTCATGCTCGCCGGTTTTGCCCGTGACGGTGATTCCTTCACGGTGCAGTGTGACTCGGGGGCTGTCTTCCTGACCACCCTGCTGGCCGCCCAGCCGGAAAAAAAACTGCTTGTTGTCGATTGCAGCGGCAGCGAGGAGGCCAACCGCAGTTTCATGCGCAGCGAGCACAATGTTTTCGCCGGCCGCCCCGGGGGCATCCATGTCCAGTTCGTTACCGGCAAGGGCTCGGAGATCATGCACGGCGGCAGCCGGGCATTTGCCGTCCGCCTGCCGGACAAGGTGCTGCGCCTGCAGCGCCGGGATTCATTCCGTATCGAGACGCCGCGCGTCCGGCCGCTGACCTTCTACGGGCGACTGCCCGAGGGCGGTCTGCTCAGCCTGCCGGCGCACGATATTTCGGTAGCCGGCATCGGCCTGACGGCAAGCGAGATACCGGACGCCCTGCAGCCCGGACTGCGCCTGCCAACCTGCCATTTCTCGCTGCCGCAGGACGAGCACGACCTGCTTTTCGCCGCGACGGTTCGCCACGTTACCGAACAGGAAGGCCGCCTCGGCAACCGCCAGTGGCGTGTCGGCCTGCAGTTCGAAAACCTGCCTGGTGCGGCCGAAGCGCGCATCCAGCGCTACATCACGCAAATCGAGCGCGAGCGGCACGAACTGGCCTGAGGCCGGATTGTCCGGCTAGTTGCTCAGCACACGTCGCAGCGGTGGATTTCCACCGTGGCATGTACGATTTCTTCATGCACGCCGAGTGCCGAACGAATTTGCAGCGGCGTCAGCGTCGCGTCGTGGGTGAGCAGGCTGATGGCGCAGGCGTAGGCGCCATTGCCGATGCGCCAGACGTGCAGGTCGGTGATCTGCGTATCGCCAGCGGCCGGCAGGGTAGCGATGACCTCACGGATTTCGGCAACCACCGGGTGATCCATCTCTCGGTCGAGCAGCACGCGGCCGCTTTGCACGATCAGGTTCTTTGCCCACAGGGCGACCAGCACGGCGCCGACCAGGCCGGTCGCCGGGTCGAGCCAGGCCCAGCCCCACAGCCAGCCGCCGGCCAGTGCGGCAATGGCGAGTACCGAGGTCAGCGCGTCGGTAAGGACATGGATGTAGGCGGCCTTCAGGTTCAGGTCGTGGTGATGGTCGTGCCCATGATGATGGTGTTCATGGCCATGATGATCGTGCGCCTGGCCGAGAATCAGCGCACAAACGAGGTTCACCGCCAGGCCGACGGCGGCGATGACCATCGCCTCGGCGTAGCGGATGGGCTGTGGCGACCACAGGCGTTCGAGCGAGCCGAAGATCATCGCGCCGGCAACACCGAGCAGAAAGATGGCGCTGGTGTAGCTGGCCAGCACCTCGATCTTCCAGGTGCCGAAGGCGAAGCTCGGGTCGGCGGCGTACTTGCGGGCGGCGGCATAGGCAAAGGCCGAGAGGCCGATGGCCAGGGCGTGCGAACTCATGTGCCAGCCGTCGGCCAGCACCGCCATCGAGTTGAACCACCAGCCGGCGACGATCTCGACCAGCATGGTAGCGACGGTAATCCACATGACCAGGCGCGTACCGCGCTCGGCGGCGGCATTGCCGGTGCCGTATTCGTGCCGGTGCGCCCAGCGGGAAAGGTCGTGCGACTGGCTCATTGCTGCCCGTAGCCGGCGAATTTGGCCATCACCTCGGCCATTTCGCCTGCCGACAGCAACACCGGTTGGCCCAACTGGCAGGCGCGCCAATATTGTTCGCACAGTTCTTCCAGCTCGACGGCCAGCGCCAGCGCTTCCGCCAGGTCGCGCCCGGCGACCAGCAGGCCGTGGTTGGCGAGCAGGCAGGCCTTGCGATCCAGCATGGCGAGCAGGGCGGCATCCGACAGCGCCTGCGAGCCGAAGATGGCGTAGTCGGCGCAGCGGATCGTGTCGCCGCCAAAGCGGGCGATCATGTAGTGGAAGGGCGGAATGTCGCGGCGCAGGCAGGCCAGGCTGACGGCGAAGGGCGAGTGGGCATGCAGCACGGCACCGACTTCCGGGCGGGCGGCATAGAGATCGCGGTGGAAGCGCCATTCCGACGACGGCTTGCGGCTGCCGACGTACGAGCCATCGAGCGCCATGAGCGGGATATCGGCCGCGACCAGTGTGTCGTAGGGCATGCCGGTCGGCGTGATGTAGAAGCCCTCGCCGTGGCGCACGCTGACGTTGCCCGAGGTACCCTTGTTCAACCCGGCTGGCTGCATGGCGCGGGCTGTGGTGATCAACTTGGCGATCAGGTCGTCGCGCAAATCAGCCACGGGCTTCCTCCGGGTACAAGGCGAGCAGGCCTTCGCGGCTGGCGGCGCAGACGCCGCGTTCGGTGATGATGGCCTTGACCAGCCAGTTCGGCGTCACGTCGAA
>CAZDRS010000348.1:0-2960 GCA_964507585.1 uncultured Dechloromonas sp. | reverse complement strand
AGGCCGCGGAGAAAATGCTCGGCACGGCGCGCCACCTCGTCCTGCAGCAATGCCAGCTCGTTACCCTGAATGAAGGCCGAAACGTTATCGTTGGCATGGAACGGGGCACCGGCCGCTTGAATGCGATTGAGGAGCGTCCCGACGATGCTATCATCTTCCGACTGCTCACCTTCCCAGGGAAAGCGCACCCATGCGTCGCGGTACGGACATTCAGGATCGGTCTTGTCGATGAGTGCGACAAAAGGTTTGCCGGGATAAGCGTCGCACCATTGCTGCATGGTCGACCCGGAGTCGATGACGTCGTCGATAAAGACATCTGCCTTCGTGGGGTCATCGACGAGGCGAATACGCTTCATCATAGAACCAAGCAGATAACCCACCGGAACACCGCCCCGCGGAATGGCAAACAGCTTCAGCGGGGCAATGTCCCCACCAGTCGCCCGGGCGTGGTAGTAATCTTCTAGGTGGGCAGCCAGTTCAAGGGCAAGCCCGCCGACCATCTCATGAGTCAGATTGATTTTCAGCGTCATTTGATTATTGTCCCTTAGTGAGAGTAAACGAGCACGAGCACTTACAGGTTTCTTCGATGACCACATGGGTCAAGGTGACACCGGTACCTTCGAGCTGCGTGGGGCCGACGACCTCGACGAGGTACTGAGCCATTTTCTCGGCGGTCGGGTTGAAGCCGGTAACGACGGTGGTGGGGTCGAGTTCCGTCAGCGTGGTGGCCCAAGGGTCTTTCACCCACACGAGGAACTTATGATCCCAGTTGTCCTCGAGCCACATGCACAGCTTCTCCTTGATGACGGAGAAGTCCATGACGCGGCCGATGGCATCCAGCTTGGGCGCTTCGACGGTGAAGTGAACCCGATAGTTATGACCGTGCAAGTGGGCGCACTTGGACTCGTGCTGATAGACCCGGTGGCCGGTGGAGATGTCGTGATAGCGGTGTGCTTGGATGGTCATTAGCGAAGCTCCAGAGTGAATTGGTTATTGCCCTCGTCGTAGTTGGCCTCCAGCTCCGCTCCGCAGACCGGACACTCGACGTTGTGATTGGCCCTGGTGGTGACATCCACTTCACGGCGCTCAAGGCGCTGGGCAAGTTCTTCGATGATGGGGCTGTGCGCCCGGGCCTCTTCGACCTGGCTCAGCAGCTCGTCATCAGACAGATTGGCGTACTTAGTGTGACGCATCACGCACCTCGTCATAGTTCGGAGTTTCGGGGAGGTCCATGAGGCCTTCACGGACAGCGCGCAGAACCAGCGGGTCAGGAAGCCCAGCCTTGGCAAAACCGTCGGCGCGCAGCACGTTGGCATGGTTCATGTCGGTCGGGGGATACTTGCCATCGTAGCTGGTATGGCTGTATGCCAAGGCATCCCAGCATTCGGGCATGTTGTAGGCCAGCTTGACCGTCTCGGCCTTGGAGCAGTTCATCAGAGGCGCCAAGACTTTGAAGCGGCCGTCCGTACCAAGAGACATGTTCGCCATGATCTCGAAGGCAAGCCGGAAGTCGTCGGTACAGTCCGGGTAGTTGGCGTTATCCTCTTGGCAGATGCCAGTCACGAGGTTGTCGCAGCCCAGGGCAACGGCGCGGTTCATGGCAACCGTGAAGAAGAAGGTGTTGCGCATCGGAACGAAGGTCAGCTCGACCCGGTTGCCAATCACTTGCCCCATCTGCTCGGCATTTTCGTATTGCTCGAGCTCATTGTCGCTGGTCAGCGGTGAGGTAGAGCGCAGGATGCCCGGGAGCGTTACGATCTCGTGGGAGGCGACGTCGGCCATCTTGGCGACAGTCATGGCGGCCTCCAGTTCGATGCGGTGGCGCTGACCGTAGTCGAAGGTGATGGCATGCACCTCCTCGAAGTATTCCTTCGCCCAGAACAGGCACGTAGTGGAATCTTGGCCACCGGAAAGGATGACGAGTGCTTTTTCCATTTTGCTTACTCCATGTTGATGATCTTATGCGTCTGGAGACACAGGGTATAGCCATGATCCATGACGCTCTTGATGGTCGCGTCCAGATGCCGGCCGTTCTTCACAGGGTCCGCCTCATCGACGGGCTGTAAATAGATTATACCGGAAAAACCTTTCGGAGGACGAGCAAGTCGAGGACTTGCGCTATGACCTAGAGCACTTAGCGGGAGGCCATCGTCCAGGGCGCAGCTGTCCGCATGGAGCACATACTTCAGCGCCGCCAACCGTTCCGCCAGCTTCTTATTGATAGCCCCAGTCTTCGGACTACAGACCACTGTGATGTGGTCATAGGGGAGCTCCTGGTACAACGTGCCATTCGTCTCCAGCTGAACCCGGTATCCGGCATCCAGCAACGCTTCGACGGCCGGGCGGAGGTTCTGGCGGAAAGGCTCGCCACCGGTGATGACCACAAGGTGTCCGGGGTCGGCTTGTTCGCGAACATATCGCAGCAAGCTGGAAGGCCCGGCAGTCCATCGGGAACTAGTGTAGTCGGTGTCGCAGAGAGGGCACTGCAGGTTGCATCCGGCGAGGCGAATGAAGACTGCGCGCTGACCGGTGAATGGGCCTTCGCCTTGGATTGTGTGGAAGATGGAATGCACCTCAAGGATGCCATCCTCACGGAGGTTTTGCTTCTCGATTGGCTGTTGGTTCATTGGGTTCTCCTGATAAGGGAATCCCAATTATAAAGCCCGAGAGGCGGTGTACACAACAGTCTTTTCGAACAAGGCAACAAAAAGGGCCGCCGAAGCGACCCCTCTTGAACTCCAACAGCCAGAAGGAGTTATTCAGCAGCTTCTTCGACAGAGACGTCGGAGGGAGCGGCTTCAGCAGCTTCTTCGACAGAGACGTCGGAGGGAGCGGCTTCAGCAGCTTCGGCTTCGGGCTTGGCAACAACTTCCTTGCCCAGGCCGAAGAACTTGCGCCAGCGGCCATACTGGGTGGAGGCGGTCGCTTGGTTGATGCCTTCCTTGCCAGCGGCTTCCAGC
>CAZDRS010000347.1:0-2972 GCA_964507585.1 uncultured Dechloromonas sp. | reverse complement strand
TACGCCCGCTGGACGACGGGCGCGCTACATGCCCTGGTAGATCGGGCCTTCGCCGCCTTGAGGCGTGACCCAGTTGATGTTCTGGGTCGGATCCTTGATGTCGCAGGTTTTGCAATGCACGCAGTTCTGCGCATTGATTTGCAGGCGCGGCTGGCCTTCCTCCTGGCCGAGGATTTCATAGACGCCGGCGGGGCAGAAGCGGGTTTCCGGTGCGTCGTATTTCGCCAGATTGATAGCGATCGGCACGCCGGCATCCTTTAGCTGCAGGTGGCAGGGCTGGTCTTCCTCGTGGTTGGTGCTGGACAGGAAGACCGAGGATAGGCGGTCGAAGGTGATCACGCCATCCGGTTTCGGGTAGTCGATCTTCGGGCATTCGCTGGCCGGCTTCAACTTGGCGTGATCCGCCGTCTTGTGGCGCAACGTCCACGGCGCCTTGCCGCCGAAGACGATTTGGTCGATGCCGAACATCAGCGAGCCGAATTTCAGGCCCTTGGCCATCCATGGCTTGAAGTTGCGTGCCTTGTAGAGTTCGTCGTACAGCCAGCTGTTCTTGAACAGTTCGGGATAGGCCGTCAGTTCGTCGTGCTGGCGTTCGGCGGCCAGTGCCTCGAAACAGGCCTCGGCAGCTAGGGCGCCGGTCTTGATGGCGCAGTGCGAACCCTTGATGCGCGCGGCGTTGAGGAAGCCGGCATCGTCGCCGATCAGTACGCCGCCCGGGAAGGTCAGCTTGGGCAGCGATTGGAGGCCGCCGGCGGTCAGGGCGCGGGCACCGTAGGCGATGCGCTTGCCGCCTTCGAGGAACTTGCGGATCTCCGGGTGCGTCTTGAAACGCTGGAATTCTTCGTAGGGCGACAGGTGCGGGTTTTCGTAGCCGAGGCCGACCACAAAACCGATGGCGATCTGGTTGTTTTCCAGGTGGTAGAGGAAGCCGCCGCCGTAGGTGTCCGGCTGCATCGGCCAGCCGCCGCTGTGGATGACCAGACCGAGCTGGTGCTTGTCGGGCTGGATTTCCCACAGTTCCTTGAGGCCGATGCCGTAGGTTTGCGGGTCAGCATCGGCATTGAGGTTGAATTTCTCCATCAACTGCTTGCCGAGATGGCCGCGGCAGCCTTCGGCGAAGAAGGTGTATTTGCCGAGCAGTTCCATGCCCATCTGGAAATTCGGGCCTTCGGAACCGTCGTGCAGACGGCCCATGTCGCCGGTGGCGACGCCCTTGACCGCACCGTTCTCGTCGAACAGGACTTCCGAACCGGCAAATCCGGGATAGATCTCGACACCGAGCGCTTCGGCCTGCTCGCCGAGCCAGCGACAGACGTTGCCGAGCGAGATGACGTAGTTGCCTTCGTTGTGGAAGCAACCGGGAAGCAGGCTGTTCGGTACCTGGGTGGCCCCGGTTTCGGAGAGGATGAAGAAGCGGTCTTCGGAGACCGGCGCATTAAGCGGGGCGCCGCTTTCCTTCCAATTGGGCAGGAGTTCGCTCAGGGCGCGCGGATCCATGACGGCGCCGGAGAGGATGTGGGCGCCGATTTCGGCACCTTTCTCGATCAGGCAGACGGAAAGGTCGCTGCCTTTTTCGGCAGCCAGCTGCTTGAGTCGAATCGCCGAGGCCAGGCCGGCCGGGCCGCCGCCAACGATCACGACATCGAATTCCATGGCTTCGCGTTCCATGTTGTCTCCTTAAATCAGAATGTTGTGAGCTTTATTTCAATACGGTACAGTATGGAAATCGTTTTTTCAATATATTTTCAAACGACCGTTTATGGAACACCGCAGAAAACTTATTCACATTACCAAAATGCCGATCCGCTGGGGCGATATGGATGCCTACGGCCACGTCAATAACACTATCTATTTCCGCTACATGGAGCAGGCTCGCGTGGAGTGGATCGAGGATATGCAGGTTGTCGTGCGGCCGGGTGGTGATGGGCCGGTGATCATAAACGCTAGTTGTACCTTCCTGGTACCGATGACCTATCCGGGCATGGTCGAGGTGCGCACCTATGTGGGGGCTATCGGTCGTTCCAGTTTCCAGACCTATGTCGAGATGCGTATTGAAGGCGACGACAAGATTTACGCCGAAGGTGCTGCCAAGGTGGTGTGGATGAATACGCAGAACGGAAAATCCGTACCGGTGCCCGATCATATCCGGGCTGCCCTCGAAGCAGAGTAAACTCGCAGCCCATCGCATCCACGAATCAACAGGGCATGGGCAAACGCAAAATCTGGGAAAAACTGCTGTCGAGCGAACGTCTCGGTGCCGGCAAGGCGCCGGGCACGGCCGAGCGAACGGCCTTCCAGCAGGACTACGACCGCATTGTCTTTACCTCGGCTTTCCGCCGGATGAAGGACAAGACGCAGGTTTTCCCCCTTTCCAAGAGCGACTATGTTCGCACCCGCCTGACCCATAGCCTGGAAGCCAGTTGCGTCGGCCGTTCGCTGGGTGCTGTGGTTGGCCGCGAGATCATCGCCCGGCATGGTTTGCATCACGTCGAGTCGGGCGATTTTGGGGCGATCGTCGCCGCCGCCTGTTTGGCGCACGACATCGGTAACCCGCCCTTTGGCCATGCTGGCGAGGATGCGATTCGCGAGTGGTTCCGTAACTCCGGCCTGCTCGAACGCCATGCTTTCACGCCGGCCCAACGTGCCGATTTCGAGCGCTACGAAGGCAATGCCCAGGGCTTCCGCATTGTCAGCCGCCTGCAAAGCCCGGCGAATCCCGGCGGCCTGCAACTGACCAGTGCGGTGCTGGCAACTTTCACCAAGTACCCACGCCCGTCGCAACTCGACAGCGATCTGGATGGCAAGAGCGGCAAGAAATTCGGTTTCTTCCAGCAGGATGCCGAGAACTTCGCCCAGGTGGCGCGTTCGACCGGCATGGTCGAGCGGGTGCCGGGGCAGGCCTGGCGGCGGCATCCGTTGGCCTTCCTGGTCGAGGTGGCGGATGACACCTGCTATCTGATCGTCGATCTGGA
>CAZDRS010000346.1:0-2994 GCA_964507585.1 uncultured Dechloromonas sp. | reverse complement strand
CTGCTCGGCCTGCCGCTCGCCTTCGAGCCGATCGAGAAGGGCATCATGCGCCGCCCGCCGCGCCGGCTCGACCAGCCGGTGCTCGACGCGGCGCTGATCCGCCGCATCGTGCTGGTTTCCTGCCTGCTGCTGGCCGGCGCCTTCGGGCTGTTCCTGGTCGAACTCGGGCAGGGCCACACGCTGGCCGAAGCACGCACCGTGGCGGTAAACGTCTTCGTCATGGTCGAAGCCGCCTACCTGTTCAACTGCCGCTCGCTGACGCGCGGCTTCTGGCAGCAGGGGCTGTTTTCCAACCCGTGGATCTGGGCCGGCCTGGGCAGCATGATCGCGCTGCAACTGGCGATGACCTACCTGCCGGTGATGAATGCGTTGTTCGGCACGGCCCCCATCGGTGCGGCGGAATGGCTGGAAATCCTCGCCGTGGCACTGCTCAGCTCGCTGGTCGTCGGGCTGGAAAAATGGCTGCAGGCACGGCGTGGCAAGCCTTAATAATCGCTTAAGCCTGCCCGGCTAGAGTGGCAAGCTCGCCAACCGAGGTTTGCCATGCGCCCATTGCCGTTTCCCCGCCTCCTGCTGACAGCCGCCCTGCTCGCCGCCGGCAGTCTCCACGCCGAACCGCTGGCGCTGCAAACCGCCCAGATCAAGGCGCTCGGCATCGAAACCGTCGCTGCCGGCAGTGGCGAATCGACGGGCAGCCGCTACCCGGCCCGCGTGCTGGTGCCGAATGCCCAGATGCGCGTCGTTTCGGCGCCGGTCGCCGGCATGATCGAGATGCTCGCCGTGGCGCCCGGTTCGGCCGTCAAGCGCGGCCAGGTCGTCGCATACCTGGCCAGCCCGCAGGCGCTGGAGTTGCAACGCGACGCCTTGCAGGCCGGCAGCCAGTCGGCCCTGCTGCAACAGAACCTGAAGCGCGACGAGCAGTTGTTCGCCGAGGGGCTGATCCCCGAATCCCGCCTGCAGGCCACCCGTTCCGCCGCTGCCCAGGCCAATGCCCAGGCCAGCGAACGCAAGCAGGGCCTGGCCCTGGCCGGCATCGCGCCGGGCAAGCTGGGCGGGCCGCTGGCCCTGGTTGCGCCGATCGACGGCGTGGTGCTGGAGCAGGGCGTGCAGCTCGGCCAGCGTGTCGAGACGGCGGCGCTGGTCTTCAGCATCGCCAAGCTGTCGCCGCTGTGGCTGGAAATCCAGGTGCCGCTGGATGTCGCCGCCGGCCTGCGCGAAGGTGCGGCGATCAAACTGGCGAATGGCGGGCCTAGTGAAAACATCAGCGGCAAGCTGATCGCCATCGGCCGCGCCGTCGATGCGGCCAGCCAGACCTTGCTGCTGCGCGCCGAGGTGAGCAAGGGGGCCGAGAAACTGACGCCGGGGCAGGCCGTCGCGGTGGAATTGCCAACCAAGGCCGCCGCCGGTCTCAAGCTGCCGGCCGCCGCGCTGATCCGCCACGAGGGCCAGAGCTATGCCTTCGTCCGCAGCGGGAGCAGCGAGCAGGGCCAGCAATTCGTCGCCCGGCCGGTACGCGTGCTGGCACAGGGTGGCGACGGGGTTACCGTCGACGGCGTGCAGCCCGGTGAGGCGGTTGCCGTCAAGGGCGTGTCCGGCCTGAAAGCCATCTTTACGGGCGTCGGGAAAGAATAATCCTGGAAACCTCGGTTGACTGCTTGCCTCTATCCGGAATGCCTTCCTCACTCAACCTTCGCACCACGCTGAATAGCCCATCCATCGGGTCGCACCGCTACGAGCCCGTTGGCGCATCCAGGCGAGTGCCTGGCTTTGTCGCTCTTCCTTGCAGGCATGAGCCTGCCGCGTCGTCGCTTCGCGCCAAACATCGGCCCGAACGCACCACCGGACTCGTCCAACTGAGGTTCCCAGGATAATGCTCGCCGCCCTGATCCGTTTTTCGCTGACCCAGCGGCTGTTGCTGCTGGTGCTCACCGCGCTGCTCGTCGCGGCCGGCGTGCAGGCCTTTCTCGGCTTGCCGATCGATGCCTTCCCGGACGTTTCCACCACCCAGGTCAAGATCATCCTGAAGGCGCCGGGCATGACGCCGGAGGAGGTCGAGACGCGCATTGCCGTGCCGGTCGAGCAGGAGATGCTCGGCATTCCGCACCAGCGCCTGCTGCGCTCGGTGTCGAAGTACGCGCTGACCGACATCACCATCGACTTCGAGGACGGCACCGACATCTACTGGGCGCGCCAGCAGGTCGGCGAACGCCTCGCCTCGGCCATGGGCAACCTGCCGCCCGGCGTCGGCGGCGGCATGGCGCCGATCACCACGCCGCTGGGCGAAATGTTCATGTTCACCATCGAAGGCGATATTTCGCTGGCCGACAAGCGGGCGCTGCTCGACTGGGTGATCCGCCCGCAGCTACGCACCATTCCCGGCGTGGCCGACGTGAATAGCCTGGGCGGCGAGGCCAAGACCTTCGAGGTGGTGCCCGAGCCGCAACTACTGGCCGCCCGCGGCCTGGCGCTGAAGGATTTGCAGGCGGTGCTCGAAGCCAACAACCGCAACGACGGGGCCGGCCGCCTGCGCGATGGCGAGGAGGCCCTGCTGGTGCGCGCCGAGGGTGCCATCCGGACGCTGGACGATGTGCGCGCCATCGTGCTGCAGGCCAAGGAGGGCCGCGTCGTGCGCGTCGGCGACGTGGCGACGGTGCGTTTCGGCGCCCTGACCCGCTACGGTGCAGTGACACAGAGCGGCCAGGGCGAGGCGGTGGAAGGCCTGGTGCTCGGCCTGCGCGGCGCCAATGCGCAGGCGGTGGTCGATGGCGTCAAGGAACGGCTGGCCGAGATCGCACCGACGCTGCCCGAGGGCGTCAGCATCGTGCCGTTCTACGACCGTTCCAACCTGGTCGAGCGGGCGGTCGGCACCGTATCGAAGGCGCTGGTCGAGGCCATCGTGCTGGTCATGCTGCTGCTGCTCGCCTTCCTCGGCAACCTCCGCGCCGCGCTGGTGGTGGCCCTGATGCTGCCGCTCTCGGCGCTCGCCACCTTCAT
>CAZDRS010000345.1:0-2999 GCA_964507585.1 uncultured Dechloromonas sp. | reverse complement strand
CCCAGTTGATCGCCGATTCGATCGCTCAGCAGCTCGAGAAGCGCATCATGTTCCGTCGCGCAATGAAGCGTGCCATGCAGAACGCCATGCGTCTCGGTGCTCAGGGTATCAAGGTGATGAGTGCCGGTCGTCTGAACGGTGCTGAAATTGCTCGTAGCGAATGGTATCGCGAAGGCCGTGTGCCGCTGCACACCCTGCGCGCCGACATCGACTACGCAACCTCCGAGGCTCTGACGACCTACGGCATCATCGGTATCAAGGTTTGGGTTTACAAGGGCGACCTGCTCGACCGTAATGCCCAGCCGGTGGCCGAAGAGCCGGCAGCCGAAGAGCGTCGTCCGCGTCGCGCCCCGGGTAAGCCGGAAGGCGACAAGCCGCGTACCCGTACCGTCAAGAAGGCGGACGGCGATGCGCCGGCCAAGCGCGGTGTCAGAAAGGCAGGTGCCTAAATGTTGCAACCTAATCGTCGCAAGTTCCGCAAGGAGCATAAGGGCCGCAATGAAGGTCTGGCGACTCGCGGTACGAAGGTTTCCTTCGGTGAGTGGGGTCTCAAGGCTACCGGTCGTGGTCGCCTGACGGCTCGCCAGATTGAGGCTGCCCGTCGTGCCATGACTCGTCACATCAAGCGTGGTGGCCGTATCTGGATTCGTATCTTCCCGGACAAGCCGATTTCCAAGAAGCCGGCCGAAGTTCGTATGGGTAACGGTAAGGGTAATCCGGAATACTGGGTCGCCGAGATCCAGCCGGGCAAAGTGCTCTATGAGATGGATGGTGTTAATGAAGCCCTGGCTCGCGAGGCATTCGCCCTTGCCGCTGCCAAGCTGCCGATTTCCACCACCTTCGTGACTCGTCATCTGGGGTAATCATGAAAGCTAGTGAATTGAGAACCAAGAGCGTGGACGAGCTCAACAAGGAATTGCTGGATCTGTTGAAGGCCCAGTTCGGTCTGCGTATGCAGCTCGCTACCCAGCAGCTGTCCAATACCAGCCAAATGTCCAAGGTGCGTCGCGATATCGCTCGCGTCCGCACGCTTATCCGTGAAAAGGCGGTGCAGCAATGAGCGAAACCACCAGCATCAAGCGCACTCTGATCGGTCGCGTCGTCAGCGACAAGATGGACAAGACGGTTACCGTCCTGGTCGAACGTAAGGTCAAGCACCCGATGTACGGCAAGGTGATGGTTCGTTCCAAGAAGTATCACGCCCATAACGACGGCAATACCGCCAAGGCCGGCGATCTCGTCGAGATCGTCGAAACCCGCCCGGTTTCCCGTACCAAGACTTGGGCTGTGACTAGCGTTCTGGAAAAGGCTGTCGTTGTATAACGAAAGTTTTTAAAAACGCTTGCGCAGTATTAAAAGAAGCCGGTATAATCCGGCTTCTTTTTTGCGGGTGCCGTCCTGGCTCCGTGAAGTTGTTCGACCCGTACGGGTTCCAAGACTGACCGCGCAAGCGGATTAAGTTGGAGTTAATTTAAATGATTCAGATGCAGACGATTCTGGACGTCGCCGATAACACCGGTGCGCGTTCGGTAATGTGTATCAAAGTGCTGGGTGGCTCCAAGCGCCGCTATGCTGGTATTGGCGATATCGTCAAGGTCAGCATCAAGGATGCTGCGCCGCGCGGTCGCGTGAAGAAGGGTGACGTCTACAACGCCGTGGTGGTTCGCACCGCCAAGGGTGTTCGTCGTCCGGATGGCTCGCTGGTACGCTTTGACGGCAATGCCGCAGTCCTCCTCAACAACAAGCTCGAGCCGATCGGCACGCGCATCTTTGGCCCGGTCACTCGCGAACTGCGTACCGAGCGCTTCATGAAGATCGTGTCCCTGGCTCCGGAAGTTCTGTAAGGAGCGGATGATGGAAAAGATTCGCAAGGGCGACGAAGTCGTCGTCATTACCGGTAAGGACAAGGGCAAGCGCGGCACCGTCGTGCTCCGTGTCGATGGCGAGCATGTGGTTGTCGAGGGTGTCAATCGTGCCAAGAAGCACGTCAAGCCGAACCCGATCAAGGGTGTGGCCGGTGGCATCGTTGATAAGGACATGCCGATTCATATCTCCAATGTTGCGCTGTTCAATGCAGCAACCAAGAAAGCCGACCGTGTTGGCATCAAGGTGCTCGAGGACGGCCGCAAGGTTCGCGTGTTCAAATCGAACGGCGAGCTGGTGAACGCATAAGGAGTGGACATGGCGCGTTTGCAACAGTTTTACAAGGACACCGTGGTTGCCGACCTGACCAAGCAGTTCGGTTACAAGTCCGTGATGGAAGTGCCCCGTATTACCAAGATCACCCTGAACATGGGTGTTGGTGAGGCGGTTGCCGATAAGAAGGTTCTGGAAAACGCCGTTGGCGACATGCAGAAGATCGCCGGTCAAAAGCCGGTCACCACGAAGGCTCGCAAGTCGATCGCCGGCTTCAAGATTCGTGATGGTTACCCGATCGGTTGCATGGTCACCCTGCGTGGTCCGCGTATGTTCGAGTTCCTGGATCGCCTGGTCACCATCGCACTGCCGCGCGTTCGTGACTTCCGTGGTATCTCTGGTAAGGGTTTCGATGGCCAGGGTAACTACAACATGGGTGTCAAGGAGCAGATCATTTTCCCGGAAATCGAGTACGACAAGATCGATGCTCTGCGGGGGATGAACATCAGCATCACCACGACTGCGAAGACCGATGCGGAAGCCAAGGCTCTGCTGTCGTCCTTCAAGTTCCCGTTCAAGAATTGAGGCAATCATGGCAAAACTTGCTCTGATCAACCGTGAAGAAAAGCGCCGCAAGCTGGTGGCCCAGTACGCCAAGAAGCGCGCTGCCCTGGAGGCGATCTTCAACAACGTGAGCCTGTCGGACGAGGAGCGTTACGAAGCCCGTCTGAAGCTGCAGGCCCTGCCGCGTAATTCCAGCCCGTCCCGTCTGCGCAATCGTTGCCAGCTGACCGGCCGTCCGCGTGGCGTTTTCCGTAAATTCGGTCTGTGCCGTAACAAGATCCGTGAGCTGGCCTTCAATG
>CAZDRS010000344.1:0-3017 GCA_964507585.1 uncultured Dechloromonas sp. | reverse complement strand
ATGCCGGTGCGCACCGGCGGCCGGTCGCCAAAGCCGGTGATGTAGCGCAGGCCGCCCATCGACTCGCCAACCGCGCCGAAACCCGGTTGATCCTTGTATGGCCCCGTCTGGCCGAAGCCTGACAGGCGCACCATGACCAGCCCGGGGTTGTCGGCCTGCAGTTGCTCCCAGCCCAGGCCGAGCTTTTCCAGTACGCCGGGGCGAAAGTTCTCGACCAGGATATCCGCCTCGGCAATCAGCCGGCGGACAAACTCGCGACCTTCCGGATGCTTCAGGTTGGCCGTCACCGACTGCTTGTTGCGCGCCTGAACGTACCACCACAGCGAGGTGCCTTCGTACAGCTTGCGCCACTTGCGCAACGGGTCGCCACCATCCGGCGACTCGACCTTGATCACCTCGGTGCCGAACTCGGCCATGATGCGGGTGCAGAACGGGCCGGCGATCAGCGTGCCCAGTTCGACAACCTTCAGTCCGGCCAGCGGTTTCTGCGTTTCTGCCATCTCAGGGTTCCCAATGTTCGACATGCATTTTTTGCCCCAGCAGCCGGGCCACCGTCGCCGTCACCTGCTGCGGGGCGCCGCTGGTAGCCACCTTGAGCCGCCCTTGCCCACCGCCAAGCAGGCCACTGGAGGCCAACAGGCGCTCGGTCTGCCGGGCCACGGCCGCCCCGGTATCGAGCAGCACGGTGCCGGCCGGCATGCGCCGGGCAATGCCTTCGGCCACCCAGGGATAGTGCGTGCAGCCGAGCACCACGACATCGGCGCCGGCTTGCGCCAGCGGCGCCACGTAGTTGTCGAGCAAGGCCGCCACCTCGTCGCTGCCCGGCCCCTGCGCCTCGATGGTGTCGGCCAGGCCCGGACACGGCTGGGCAATCACCCGCACATGCTGGGCGTGGTTGCCGACCAGGCGCTGGAAACGCTCGCTGTGCAAGGTTCGCGTCGTTGCCAGCACACCGACCACGCCGGTTTTCGTCAATTGCGCCGCCGGCTTGACGCCCGGTTCCAGTGCCACCACCGGCAAATGCGTCGCCGCGCGGATCGCCTCGGCGGCAGCGGCCGTTGCCGTATTGCAGGCGATGACCATGGCCTTGGCCCCCTGCCGGGCCAGCGCCTCGGCGATCAGCACGCCACGCTCCCGCAGGAAAGCCTCGGGCTTGTCACCGTAGGGCAGGAAGCGGGTATCGGCAAAGTAAAAATAGTCCTCGTGCGGCAAACGCTCGCGCAAGGCGTGCAGCACCGTCAGGCCACCAAGGCCGGAATCGAAGACAGCGATGGGTTGGTGGTTCAAGTCGCTTTCCGTGGAAACCCGCCGGCAGACACCGGCTCAGGCCGCAATCATAGCCAACTATCGCCGCCCGCGGATGACCAGCGCGATGCCGCCGAGAATCGCCGTCGCCGCCAGCACCAGCCGCAGGGTAAGCGGCTCGTTGACGAAGAGCACGCCACCCAATGAGGCAATCACCGGCACCGACAGTTGTACCGAGGCCGCCGTGGTCGCCCGCAGGCTGGGCAGCACCATGTACCACAGCGAATAGCCCAAACCCGACGTCACCGCCCCGGAGAGCACGGCATAGGTCACGCCGGTCGTATCCAGATTGCCATGGCCCACGGTGAGCAGGCTGAGGCCGAGGGTGATCGGCACTGCGCGCAGGAAATTGCCGGCCGTCACCCGAGTTGGATCGCCAGCCCCTTTGCCACGTAACGAATATACGCCCCAGGCCACGCCCGAGCCCAGCATCAGCAGCGACCCAAATAGAGGCGGCGCTGCCAGCCCCGGCAGCAGGAGGCCAACCAACCCGGCGATAGCCAAGCCAAAACCCAGCCACTGACCGAACTGCAGGCGCTCGCCATGCATCAGCGCGTAGCCGATCATGGTTACCTGGACGGCAGCGAACAGCAGCAAGGCTCCCAACCCGGTCGGCAGATCGATGTAGGCATAGGACAAGGCCGCAGCATACACAAACAAGGCCAGTGCCGAACCCCAGTTGCCAGCGCCACTGGCACTGCGCCGGGTCAGGCGTACCAGCAGCCACAAGACCAGGGCACCGGAAACCAGGCGGATGCTGGTGAAGCTGGCCGGGTCGATACGCGTCGCCTTCAAAGCCAGGCGACAAAACACCGAGTTACCGGCAAAGGCCAGCAAGACCAGCAGGGTCAACAAAAGCAAACGCGACAGGGCCATTCAGTGTTCCTCATTGATGATCGGGATAGCCGGAACAGAGGCCCCCTCCGCGATAATCTCAACCCGGTTGAGCAACCACGCCTGCTCGCCCCGAACCAATTGCCACAACTCCTTTTGCTGGCGAGCCATGCCCGACCCTTCGACCAGCTTGCCACTCGGCAGATGCGTGACATGGAAGGAATTGGTGGACTCGACGCATACCGTTACCTGATCGCGATAATCGGCCAACCAATCTTCCAGCCCGACTACGCTCACCCGTTGCAGGCTCAGGTCGAGCAACACCGGCCGGCTATAGCTGGCCAGCCAGGCAGCCAGGGTAGCCTCGGCCTTTGCCGCCCAAAATGGCGACAGGTGCTTGGCCACCGGGGTAATATTCCCTGCTGCCAAGGCCCGCCAATACGGCTCAAACAAGGCCAGCACGGTGGCCTCCAAACGCCCGGCATGCCAGAAATCGTCGCCGGCAGCAGCGCGCAACAGGGCAGCGGCAGCCCGCTTTTGGCGAAGCCGCCAGCGCCAGGCGGAATATATCAGCGCCCCGACCAAACCCAAGGCAGCAAGCGGCTCCACAAATCGAAGCAAAACGACGAGATCAGCCGCCAGCGATGGCTGGAGCAGCAAGACAACAACCAGCAAGACGAGCCCGCCCAGCATAAGCCATAGATAACGGCGCTCGAACCGTAGCGGCTCGGCGCCAAGCAGACAATGCAGGGGCGGCGGCAATTTGGCGGACATCATGGCGAAAAAAAGCCCCCGTGCGGGGGCTGGCAACCAAGGACTCGGCCTTACATCCGCGCGATCATCGCGTCGCCGAACTCCGAGCAGGAGAGCTCGTTGGC
>CAZDRS010000343.1:0-3024 GCA_964507585.1 uncultured Dechloromonas sp. | reverse complement strand
GACAAGGCATTTTTCGGCCATCTGCGCAGCGCAATTAAGGGGCCGACACAAAGGCATATGCTCGCCATTCAAGACCTGCGCTACTCCATCGTCGCGCTGCGAGAGTGTGGTTTCGATCGATTCAATGACAAAGATCTTGAGCAACTCTTCATACGAACCAAGCTCTATCCCAACAGCGCTGGTGCCTTGAAGGCCCTCAGAAAACACCTCAACCTAGCGCGAAAAATACAACCACCTCAAACGCTAATTTGAGGTGGTCGGCTTTAGCCAGCCCGATCTATTTAATCCATATCCGTTCCAGATGCATTCGCATCTGGCGAGTCCCAAAAGGAAACGGATATGTCAAAGTATCAAGAGAATGGCCGCGATGGCCTCAGCGAGCAGCAATCCCAAAACCAGACCGCCACTTCCCTGGCCGCCGCCCGCACCGCGCGCGACGCGCGGGCGGACGGCGGACAAGAAGTGGCGGAACCTGCCTTTGAGGGTGCGCTCCCTAGTAACACAGCACCCTATAACAGCAATACAGGACAGGAATGGTTTAAAGCCCTTCGTTGGGGCATTGATAGCCTGTACCTCTCCTATCCCGGCGAACTCTCCCGAGAGTCGAACCTTCGCCTCAAAGAACTGAAACAATTCGCCCAATCGAATGAACCCGGAGAGGTCGCTAAGGCCCAGTTGCCTTTGGCTGGCCATATCTTCGAGGTCAAAGAAAAGGGCGCCTCGCTATTTCCCTACATCCTGGAGGATGGCGCTTTCCGTATCCAGCTTTCCCGTCCTGGCCACAAAACCCCAATGGCCTATGTAAAAGTCTCGGCCAAGTTCCTGGCCCATGTCGGCCCGGTCGAAGCCGAACGCCAGTTACATGCCTTGCTCTCCGAGCTCGGCGAACTCAAGGAATCTGCCAACGTCAGTCGCATCGACTTGTATGTCGATTTCCAAAGCGGGTTCGATATGGAAGGCTGGGATCGTCATGCCTGGGTGACGCGGGCCTCGTCGATTAATAGCTATGCCGTGTCCGGCCAGTTCTCCGGCTGGTCGGTCGGCCTCGGCGGGAATATCTCGGCCAGGCTTTACAACAAGCTCCTGGAGATCGTCGTTAGCGGCAAGGAATGGATCATTCCCCTGTGGCAGAAAGCCGGTTGGGATGCATCGGCCCTGGTGTGGCGTCTGGAATTCGAGATCAAGCGGGAAGTCCTGACCCAGAAGGGCCTCGCCAAGCTCTCTGAGGTCATGCATCACCTCAATGGCCTATGGGACTACGCGACAACCGAATGGCTGCGCCTGACGCTGCCTAATGCCGACGATAAGACCCGATCCCGGTGGCCGATTCATCCGCTGTGGCTCTATCTATCTGCGGTGGATTGGGCAAGCAAGGGCGGGCCACTCGCCAAGCGTTTCAGCCCCAGCCGTAGCCCCAACGACGACAAGCTGTTCCAGATCGGCTACAGCGTGATTCTGTCGTACATGGCCAAACATGGTTTCCCTGCCTCGGAGTTGTATGAGGGCTGCGAGGACTTCCTGGCCTGTGCCTATGCCTATCACGAGCAGAAGGCGCTCGATCTGGGACTGCCCTTCGAGGACTTCATTGCCGAAAAGCTGGCCCTGAAGCATCGCCAGTACAACACGGCGGTCAATGATCCCGAGCAGGAAGCCAAACGCCAGGCCAAGGCCCTGGAGGATGACGCCAAGGCATACCGGAAAGCCTCGGGGAGCTGATATGGACTCGCTTACCCTGCAACAAGCTGCCGCCTTCCTGAAGATTCATCCGGTCACGCTGCAAGAGAAAGCGCGGGCTGGTGAGATACCAGGGGCCAAGATCGGGAAATGTTGGGTCTTCCTGGAAATTGACCTAGTGGACTACGTCCGGTCACAATACCGGCGGCGAGCGTTGCAGGGTGCGCATGAAAGGAACATCACATGTCACTCTTCAAACGCCAAGACTCGTCCGTCTGGTGGGTCAAAATCGTCATCGACGGACGAAAGGTACAACGCAGTACTGGGACTGACGACAAAATCAAAGCCCAGGAATTCCACGACCGGCTAAAAGCCCAGATGTGGGAGCAGAATCGTTTGGGTATCAAGGCCCGGCGATCCTGGAAGGAAGCGGTAGTTCGTTGGCTGGAGGAAACTTCGGAGAAGGCCACGCACAACGAGGACAAGCGCAAGCTGATCTGGCTTGATACCTACCTCGGGGAACTGATGTTGGATGAGATCACCCTGGATGTGATCGACAGCGTCAGGGCAGCCAAGCTCAAGGAAGCGGCCAAGGCAACGACCAACCGTTATTTGGCACTGATGCGCTCGATTCTCCTTCGCGCCAGGGATGAATGGGAATGGATCGACAAGGTGCCGAAGGTAAGGCTCTTTAAAGAATCTGCAAGCCGTGAACGTTCTCTGACCCGAGAGCAGGCGGGCAAGCTGTTGGATGAATTGCCGCAACACCAGCGCGATGTGGTTCTGTTCGCTCTGGCAACCGGCCTTCGCCAAAGCAATGTCCTTCAGCTCGAATGGTCACAGATCAACCTGGAACAACGCCATGCGTGGATTCATGCCTGGCAGTCGAAGAACCGGCGACCCATTTCCATTCCGTTGAATGAGGCGGCCTATGCTGTCCTGATCCGGCAGAAGGGGAAACATGAGCGTCGGGTCTTTACGTTTCGGGGCAAGCCATTGGAGTCGGCCAATACCCGTGCCTGGCGTAAAGCCTTGCTACGGTCGGGGATCGATAACTTCCGTTGGCATGATCTGCGGCATACCTGGGCAACGTGGCAGCGACAGGCTGGAACACCAACGCATGAGCTACAACGCTTGGGCGGTTGGCGGACCGGGGCAATGGTGGAGCGGTATGCTCACCTGGCTCCCGATCATCTGGCGGAAGCGGCTTCACGGTTGAATTCCGTACTACCTGGCTACGATTCAGCTACGGTGGCCTAGAAAAGCAAAAAGCCCAGTCCGAAAACTGGGCTAAGTGCTTGATTCTTTGGCTCCCCGACCTGGGCTCGAACCAGGGACCTACGGATTAAC
>CAZDRS010000342.1:0-3031 GCA_964507585.1 uncultured Dechloromonas sp. | reverse complement strand
GCTGAACAATGTGCCGACCTACATGTGCCGCAAGCCGGATGATCTGAAGTACGTGCTCGATCATCTGCCGGAACTGGTGGTCAAGGAAGTGCACGGTGCCGGCGGTTACGGCATGTTGGTCGGCCCGGCCTCGACCAAGGAGCAGATCGAGCATTTCCGCCAATTGCTGATCGCCAAGCCGGACGGCTACATCGCCCAGCCGACACTGGCGCTGTCCAACTGCCCGACCTTCGTCGAGGAGGGCATCGCGCCGCGCCACCTGGATTTGCGTCCCTTCGTGCTGTCTTCCGGGGAATGCGTAAATATGGTTCCCGGCGGCCTGACCCGCGTCGCCCTGACCAAGGGCTCGCTGGTCGTCAATTCGTCGCAGGGCGGCGGCACCAAGGACACCTGGGTTCTGGAGGATTAATCATGCTGAGTCGTACTGCCGATCATTTGTTCTGGATGTCGCGCTACATGGAACGCGCCGAGAATCTCGCCCGTCTGCTGGATGTGACTTACCAGATGTCGCTGGTGCCGCAATCAGAAGAGGCAGCCAACCAGAGCTGGAGCGCGATCATCGCCCTGAATAGCCTGGAGGAGGCGTATGCAGCCAAGTATTCCGTGGTCAATGGCGAGAATGTGCTGAAGTTCATGGTCAGCGATGCGGACAATTTCTCGTCCATCCATAGCTGCTTGCGCATGGCGCGGGAAAATGCCCATGCCGTACGCGGCACGCTGACCACCGAGATGTGGGAAACCCTGAACTACACTTGGCTGGAAGCGCGCGGCAAGAGTTTCGAGCAGTTGTACGGGGCCGGGATCAGCGACTACTTCGAGTGGGTCAAGATGCGCTCATCGCTGACGCGCGGCACGACCCTCGGTACGTTGCTGCAGGATGAGGCCTACCACTTCATTCGTTTGGGTACCTTGCTCGAACGGGCCGACAACACGGCGCGCATCCTCGATTTCAAGTACCACATGCTGCGGCCGCAGGGCGACGAGGGGGCGACCGATTTCTACCAATGGGCGGCCTTGCTGCGCTCGGTGTCGGCCTTCGAGGTCTATCGCAAGGTTTATCGCGATGTGATTACGCCGGATCGTGTGGCCGAGTTGCTGATCCTGAACAAGGACATGCCGCGTTCGCTGCATTTCTGCCTGAATGGCGTGATCAAGAACCTCGACCTGATCGCCAATCGCCAATCCGGCGAAACGGCCCGCCAGGCTGGCCTGCTGCATGCCCAACTGCACTATGGGCGGATCGAGGACATTCTCGAGCAAGGCCTGCACGAGTGGCTGGAGGATTTCATGGATCGCATCTACCTGCTCGGCAATGGCATCAGCCAGGATTTCCTGGTGCCGATGGACGAAGCGGCCTGAGCGTCGCGGTAAACGAAAAAAGGCCCGCCGTATTTGGCGGGCCTTTTGCATTCCGGTGTGCCGGATATTACTTGCCGGAGGCCTTCTTGGCGGCCTTGACGGTGGCGCTGGTGGCAGCGGCGATGTTGTTTTGGGCCAGTTCGGTAGCTTGCTGGGCGGCCTTGCGCATGTTGTCGAAGGCGGAGTTGGCGGCGGCGATGGCGCTCTGCACGGCGGCAACGGCAACGTCGGAACCAGCCGGAGCGGACTTGGCGGCCTTTTCCAGCATGCCGGCAACGTTCTTCTGGAAGTCGCCGAATTGGGCTTCGACCATCTTGGTCAGTTGCTCTTGCATCTGGGCGGAGATTTCGTAGACCGACTTGCCGTAGGCGACAGCCTTCTCGACACCCGGCTGGGCCAGGGAGGCCTGGATGGCGGCGGCTTCCTTGACGTCCTTGGCGGCCATCAGGGCCTTGGCGTTGGCAGCGGAGTCTTCAAGAACCGAGCGGGCGGTTTCGAGGTTCAGGGTAGCGATGCGCTCGGCGGAGGCCAGGGCGGTGTTGGCAACAGCCAGAAGGGAATCAACAGCGGCCTTGTTGGCGGCGGCGAACTGCTCTGTGTTCATGGACATCGTAGGCTCCTTAGGTGAGAAATTAATAATTACCGAGCGGCATTGTAACAATGTTTTTGGGATATTGCTGCAATGCAGCATATGAGGGCGTATTTTTATTTTGCGATTTGTGGTTTTTGCTGAATGTATTCGAATATGTCGAAATAAAACGTTTGTTTTATCAGCTTGCCGGAAGTAGAGGGGGTGCTTGGGGGCGTGTCGATGTGGTGCATTGCAACAATGTGACCTGGGGGTTAAGCCCGGATTGCCCATGGGGCGGTCGTTTTCGCTTGTTGAGGAGGCGGGGTAGGCGCCGGGTTTGCAGGTATTGCGGGCTTGGATGGGTGGTAGCAGGGGCGTGTGCGGATTTCCGCACGCTATTGCTCGGCGATTCCGGTTTGTCGCATTGCTGGTGGCGGGTGTGTAAAAAATTTCCATTTAAATCAGTTGCTTGGCGTGTTGTGATGAATGGCATGGCTTGTGCGTTACCGGGTAATCCGCTCTGCGGCCTTGTTCGATTCTGGAGGAGATAATCCCAATGCAAAAAAATATTCGCCTGGCCAGCCTGATGGCCGTCGCTCTTGCCGCATCCGTACCGGCCCATGCCCAGGCGCCCGATGTGGTTCGCCTCGGCAACCTGAAGTTCGCCCATTACGGCGCCGTGTCCTACATGAAGGAAGCCTGCGGCAAGTACAACCTGAAGGTCGAGGAGCGCATGTTCCCGAAGGGGCCGGACATCATGCCGGCCATCGTCGCCGGGGAGATCGACATCGCCGCGCTGGCTTCCGACGGTGCCATTTCCGGTCGCGCCAACGGGGTGCCGATCTACACCGTGGCCGGCTTTGCCAAGGGCGGGGCGCGCATCGTCGCCGGCGTCGACAGCGGCATCAAGTCGCTGGCCGACATGAAGGGCAAGAAGGTTGGCGTCACCCGCGGCGGGGCGCATGAACTGCTGCTTTACGCCGAGCTGGAGAAGGCCGGCCTGACCTGGTCGGACAAGCCGGGCAAGGATGTGCAGATCGTCTTCCTGGCTTTCGCCGACCTCAACCAGGCGCTGGCCGCCAAGCAGATCGACGCCATGTG
>CAZDRS010000341.1:0-3039 GCA_964507585.1 uncultured Dechloromonas sp. | reverse complement strand
GTCTGTCAGAGTTCGATGCCGGAGGCGTCAGGGGAAAATTCAACGGCCTGTTAAAGCTTGATCGGTATGGGAGCACTCAGCTTTGGAGAGACACGCTTCGGGATTTCGCATCTGCTAGCCCACTTCTTCCTGAGTATTTGGGTCCGTTAGCTGATCAAATGCGTCAAACCGGACGGGCGCTTGAACAGGAGTCAGTCTGGTTACCTGTGCGGTAATTGTGGTCACAAACTGGCGTGACAATTCAGCTTTCCTCATATGTTTGGATATCGATTTTGCGATAGTGATAAGTCGATGAAATGGGTGTAATCGGGCGTGAGATTGGTTTTTCTCTTTATTGGGTGTAAATGGGTGTAGTATTGGTTCGTGTTGAAAACTGACTCCATTCAGATCACCCCGGAGATCCTTAGTCTGATTGCCAGGATCGACGAGTTCAAAGGCGCCTGGCGCGCTTTGGGCACGCTCGCACCCGACCGCCTGTCGGCTCTGCGTCGTGTGGCCACCATCGAGAGCATCGGCTCCTCCACCCGCATCGAGGGCAGCAAGCTGTCCGATCGGGAAGTGGAACAGCTACTGTCGAATCTGGAGATCAAATCCTTCGCCACCCGCGACGAGCAAGAGGTGGCCGGCTACGCCGAACTGATGGATCTCGTGTTCTCGTCGTGGCAGGACATCCCGTTCACCGAGAACCACATCAAGCAGTTGCACCAGATCCTGCTGCGCCATAGTGAGAAGGACACCTGGCATCGCGGTAACTACAAAACCAACTCGAACAGTGTCGCTGCGTTCGACGAAACCGGTGCGCAGATCGGTATCGTGTTTCAGACCGCGTCCCCCTTCGATACGCCTCGGCTGATGACGGAGTTGGTGGACTGGGTCAATCAGGAGCGGGAGACAGCCCGACTGCATCCACTGCTGGTCATTGCCCTGTGCGTCGTCGTTTTCTTGGAGATCCATCCTTTCCAGGACGGCAACGGGCGGCTCTCCCGTGTGCTGACCACGCTGCTGCTCCTGCAGGCCGGCTACGCCTATGTGCCGTACAGTTCGCTGGAAAGCGTGATTGAACAAAGCAAGGAGGCTTACTACCTGGCTTTGCGCCAGACGCAGGGCACGATCCGCACCGAATCGCCGAACTGGCAGTCGTGGCTGGTGTTCTTTCTACGCTCCTTGGCCGAGCAGATGCGACGTCTGGAGAAGAAGGTCGAGCGCGAAAAAATCGTGCTGGCAGCCATGCCTGAGCTGCAACTACAGATTGTCGAGTTCGCCCGCGAGCATGGTCGTGTCACGATTGGTGAAGCGATCAAGTTGACCGGCGCTAGCCGCAATACGCTCAAGCAGCACTTCCGTACCCTGGTCGAGCGCGGCACGCTGGACCAGCACGGCAGTGGCCGAGGGGTTTGGTACGACCTGCGCTAGAACGCTCTAAACGGCGACGGCCTTGCTGGTGGACGACATGAGGCATGCGGATTCATACTCTTCGATATCGACAAGACGATAGAGCACGCGACCACAGAGTTTCAGATATTTGGGGCCGATCCCTTCGGTTCGCCAGCGCTCAAGGGTCGCCTCACTGACATTCCAGCGCTGGGCGAGGTTTCGTTGGTTGAAATGAATGATTTCCATGCAGGGCTCCGAACGGGTTGGTGGGAGTCCATGAAGGCGCTGTTCTGTCCCCAAGCCAAGTCAGCCATTGGCAACGATATGGATTTGGGTTCGACTGCGGGATTCGGATTCGAACTGCGCCATGATTGTTGATGCAACAACACATCGCATTTGATAGACTTGCGGCTGATCAGGCATCTTTCCGCGAATGTTCTAAGCAGCATTTGCCAGTAAGAATGCACTGAGTTGGTGGAGTTTGGCGGGAGTTGCCGCCCCACCGCCAGAATTGGTTTGAAAACCCGCATAGCTCAAGGCTTTGCGGGTTTTTTTATATCAAGTGGCGTGTATGACAAATAATATTAGATTATTCTTGTTTTCATGGGTTGTTACTTTCAAGTGTGACCAAATTGTGCCCGGTTTATGCCCTCGTGAGTACCTGGTGTTTTGTGACCGAATTGTGCAGAACGGCTAAGGGAGTAAATGGTTAACCTATTTAATATCAATGATATACAGTTGATTTGAGTGTGAGGTTGTGATAGGCTGAACATATGTATAGCACAACCCCCTTCTATTTTTTGGCAAGCAAGGTTCAGTCTGCGTTTGCTAAAGGAAAGGCCAAAAGAACATTCGGTGCTCGTAACCGCGTGCGTAATTTGTTGTTCTTTCCTTCGGATATTGCGAAAGCGTCATTCGGGTTTTTGCTTAACTTGCTTCAGGCATTGCAGTTGTTGTTGAACAAGACTTTGCATCGTGATTACCATTATGTGACGACGGTCAGTGACAGCGTAGCCAAGCGCCGCTGTTATCTACTTCCTTGTTGTATGCCTTCAAAACCACGGATAGTGCACATTGCCTTGTGCAGTCGTTTCGTTCCGGTTCCACCATTGTCTCGCGCCTAGCGCAGAGACTCCCCCTTCTCTCTGCTGCTAGGTGCCTCTGGTTGAAATTCAGGGGTCAAACTCTTTGTTAAGAGGCACCAGACAATGTATTCGCAGCAACAACTAAACCGTATCGAACTGGGTGATGCGGCTGAACTGGCAGGAGTGTCGACTTCTGCTTTTAAGAAACACATCTATGGGCAGCGTCCTTCGTCGTTGCTTGAGGGATTTCCAGCGCCGTGTCACCGCGGTCGGAAATTGCTTTGGGTTACGCAGGATATCCTCGACTGGATTGCAAGTCAGAGAACCTTCCTGGTCAGCAGTCAGAAAGTTCGAAACGCAGAGTTGGCAACAGGTGAAAAACGAAAACCTGGTCGACCGAAATCAGCGTTATCCAACCTGTCCAGCAAAGTCGGGGGTTGAGGATGAAGCAGACGCTCGATTTCGGACGGGAAGTTATCTGTTCCCCAAGTGTTCATCCCGAGCCGGTAATTTCCCGTAATAGCTTTCAGACTCGGTCTGTCATCAATTGCGGAGGGCTTTTGTCATGCTAAGCCCCGTG
>CAZDRS010000340.1:0-3055 GCA_964507585.1 uncultured Dechloromonas sp. | reverse complement strand
GGCCGTGTCGGGTAGTAGCGCCCGGCCATGGTCAACACCAGACTGACCATGCCGATGAAGGTTCCGCCAAAGAGCAGCGCGCCGAACAGGGTCGGGATCAGCCCGCCGACCGCGACCGGCAGCACGATGCCGACGATCTGCAGCACGGCGGCGAGGATCAGGGCATTGAGGTCGCCGGTGTAGCGCGCGATCAAATCCCAGTTGAAGGCCGCCGGCGCCGCCGCCAGACCGATAGCCATGAAGGCCAGCGCGCCCTGTCCGGCCAGTCCGGGCAGGCCATTGACGATGGCGACGATGAAGGTCGCGCTGATCACGTAGCCGAAGCCGGCGCAGAAATAGGCGGCCATGAACAGGCGCAGGAACAGCGGGCTGGGCGGGTTGTCGTGCATCGGCGCGCCGCTCTTGGTTACCGGGCTGGTGTCGGGCGCCGGCAGCCAGGCCAGTGCCGGCACGATCAGCAGGCAGGCGATGGCGGTGAAGACAAACCACTGCTCGCGCCAGTCGAAGCTGCCGGCCATCGCCCAGACGGCGATCGAGCAGCCGGCAATGCCGAGCCCAATGCCGGTAAAGTGGATACCCAGCTCCGGCCGGTGGTTGTGGCGGATCAGCCAGTTCAGGATCAGCCCGGTGCCGAGCAGCATGCCAGCGGCGCTGGACAGGCCGGCGATGAAGCGCGACAGCGTCCACAGCCACGGGTCGCTGGTCAGACCCATCATCAGGGTACTGACGATGGCGACCACCAGCCCGATGCGGTAGAGGCGATCCTTCAACACCAGATCGCTGATCAGCGACGCGATCAGCGCACCGCTCAGGTAGCCGGCGTAGTTCAGCGCCGCCAACCAGCCAGCCTCGGCCAGCCCGAGCCCGGCCTGCTGCTGCATGATCGGCAACAGCGGCGTGTAGGCAAAGCGGGCAACGCCGAAAGTCAGCAGCAGACTGAAAATCCCGGCCCCGAGCACCTTCAGGCGTTCTCTCTGCGAGGTCATGTTTCTCTCCTTTTTTGTACTTGAGCCTGCACGATATCCGCGCTAAATTATCTGCACAAATGATTTGTTTCGAACAAACCGTTCTTTTATCGAGATACGAATGGAACTGATCGCCCTCCGCACCTTCCAGGCCGTCGTCGAAGAAGGCGGCATCCTCGCCGCCTCGCGCAAGCTGAACACCGTGCAATCCAACGTCACCGGCCGCATTCGCAAGCTGGAGGAAGAACTCGGTGCCGAACTGTTCTTCCGCAAGGGGCGCGGCCTCGAACTCGCTCCCTCCGGCCGCGTGCTGCTCGACTACGCCCGCCGCATGCTGGCCCTGGAGCGGCAGACGGCCAGCGCCGTCCGCCAGGTCGGCGAGAGCGTCGGCGAACTGCGCATCGGCTCGATGGAAACCTTCGCCGCCCTGCACCTGCCGAGTGCCCTGAAGGCTGTCCGCGCCCAGCATCCACGCATGGAAGTACGCGTCTTCACCGACACCACCAGCACGCTGACCGAGAAGGTGCTCGACCACAAGCTCGACTGCGCCTTCGTCGCCGGCCCGGTCATCCACCCCGACCTGCGCTTCGAGGAACTGGTCGTCGAGGAACTGGTGCAGGTGCACGCCGCCGGCACCGACCCGGTCATGCTGCCGCTGATCCTCTTCCTCGAAGGCTGCGCCTACCGTACCCGGGCCATCGCCTGGCAGCGCAAGCTCGGCCACGCCGTATCCGACGCCATGGAATTCGGCACGCTGGAAGGCATCCTCGGCTGCATCGCTGTCGGCCTCGGCTGGACATTGATGCCGCGCCGGGTGGTCGAGCAGTCGGCGCATGTCGCCGACCTGGTTATCGAAAGCGTACCGCCGGACATCGCGCATATCCCGACCGGCATGATCGCGCTACGCGAAGGCCCGGCAATGCCGGCCTTGAAGACGCTGTGCAATGGCATCCTCGCCTCGGCGCAACGCGCCAAAGCGGCTTGAGCCATCCACCGCTGTCATTCCCGCGCCGGCGGGAATCCAGCTCCTTGTTTTTCTGGACGCCCGCTTTCGCGGGAGCGAGATCCGACTAGGATTTCAGCAGTTCTTCCCGCGAGCCCAGCCAGCGTTGCAAATGCTTCTCGGCCAGCGCCGGATGTTCCTTCAGCATCGCTTCCGCCACCTCGCGCGCCATCTCGACCAGATCTGCATCGAGCTCCAGGTCGGCATAGCGCAACAAAGGCACGCCGCTCTGCCGCGCCCCGACAAATTCACCCGGCCCACGCAACTGCAAATCCTGGCGGGCGATCTCGAAACCGTCGGTATTTTCGAAAATGATCTTCAGCCGCTGGCGGGCAATTTCGCCCAGCGGCCCGGCGTAGATCAGCACGCAGCTCGATTCGTACTGGCCGCGCCCGACCCGCCCCCGCAACTGGTGCAACTGCGACAGGCCGAAGCGCTCGGCATGCTCGATGACCATCAGGCTGGCATTGGGCACATCGACACCAACCTCGATCACCGTCGTCGCCACCAGTACGTCGATGTCGCCCGCCGCGAAGGCAGCCATCACAGCCTGCTTCTCGTCGGCCTTCAAGCGGCCATGCACCAGCCCGACCGCCAGCTCCGGCAAGTCCTGCGACAACTGCGCGTAGGTATCCTGCGCCGTCTGCAACTGTAACGCTTCGGATTCCTCGATCAGCGGGCACACCCAATAGGCCTGCCGCCCCTCCTCGACATGTTTCTTGACGAAGCCGACCACGTCGTCACGCCGGTTGTCGGCGACCAGCCGGGTCTTGATCGGCGTGCGACCGGGCGGCAACTCGTCGAGCACCGTCACATCAAGGTCGGCGTAGTAGCTCATGGCCAACGTCCGTGGGATGGGCGTCGCCGACATCATCAACTGGTGCGGATTGTTGCCCTTCTTGCGCAAGGCCAGGCGCTGCGCGACGCCAAAGCGATGTTGCTCGTCCACAATCGCCAGGCCCAGCTTGGCGAAGTCGACGCCGTCCTGGATCAGCGCATGGGTGCCGACGATCAGTTGCGCCTCGCTCGCCGTCGCCGCCAGTTGCTCGCGCTTGGCCTTGCTCTTCAGGCTGCCCGACAACCAGGC
>CAZDRS010000339.1:0-3062 GCA_964507585.1 uncultured Dechloromonas sp. | reverse complement strand
CGGCCGCGGTATCGGTTCCGGCCTGGGCAAGACCTGCGGCCGCGGCCACAAGGGTCAGAAGTCCCGTTCCGGTGGCTTCCACAAGGTTGGTTTCGAAGGCGGTCAAATGCCGCTGCAGCGTCGTTTGCCGAAGCGTGGCTTCAACTCGCTGACGCGTGCCCGCAACTACGAAGTTCGCCTGACCGATCTGGAGCGTCTGCCGGTTGACGAGATCGACCTGTTGGCCCTGCAAGCATCCGGTATCGTTCCGGGTGATGCGCTCTCCGCCAAGGTCATCTTGTCCGGTTCCATTACCCGTAAGGTTGTCCTGAAGGGTGTTGGCGCCACCAAGGGTGCCAAGGCTGCGATCGAAGCCGCTGGTGGCTCTATCGCCGAGTAAGACAGAGGGAAAGGTTAGAACGTTGGCAGCAAATCCCAATACCGTTGGCAAAGGTGGCAAGTTCGGCGATCTGAAACGCCGTCTTTGGTTCCTGCTGGGGGCCCTCGTGGTTTACCGCATTGGCGCCCACATCCCGGTTCCGGGGATTGACCCCAACGCTCTGGCCGATCTTTTCAATTCGCAAAAAGGCGGCATCCTGGGCATGTTCAACATGTTCTCGGGTGGCGCCTTGTCGCGATTCACGATTTTTGCATTGGGGATCATGCCGTACATCTCGGCGTCGATCATCATGCAGTTGATGAGTGTGGCCAGCCCGCAACTCGAAGCCCTCAAGAAAGAGGGTGAGGCTGGGCGCCGCAAAATTACGCAATATACCCGCTACGGCACGGTCATTCTCGCCTTGTTCCAGGGGCTTGGTATCGCCATCGCGCTTGAAGCACAGGCCGGCTTGGTTAGCGACCCGGGTTTCATGTTCCGTCTGACCACGGTATCCACGCTGTTGACGGGTACGATGTTCCTGATGTGGCTAGGCGAGCAGATCACCGAGCGTGGTCTGGGTAATGGTATTTCCATCATTATTTTCGGCGGTATCGCTGCCGGTCTGCCGAACGCTATCGGCGGCCTGCTTGAGCTGGTTCGTACCGGCGCGATGCATCCGCTCACCGCATTGATCATTTGCGTCCTGGTTGTTGCCGTGACCGCATTTGTCGTCTTCGTTGAGCGCGGCCAGCGCAAGATCCTGGTCAATTATGCCAAGCGTCAGGTTGGCAACAAGATTTATGGTGGTCAGAGTTCGCATCTGCCACTGAAGCTGAATATGTCGGGCGTTATCCCGCCGATTTTTGCTTCGTCGATCATTCTATTCCCGGCTACCGTAGCTAATTGGTTTGGCTCGAGCGATTCCATGCATTGGTTGAAGGATGTCGCTGCTACCCTCTCTCCGGGGCAACCGATCTACGTCATGCTGTACGCTGCGGCGATTGTTTTCTTCTGCTTCTTCTATACCGCGCTGGTTTTCAACTCCAAGGAAACGGCTGACAACCTGAAGAAGAGCGGTGCCTTCGTTCCCGGCATTCGCCCAGGTGAGCAAACGGCTCGTTATATCGACAAGATTCTGATGCGACTGACGCTTATCGGCGCAGCCTACATCACCATCGTTTGTTTGCTGCCGGAGTTCCTGATTCTTAAGTGGAACGTGCCCTTCTATTTTGGCGGTACCTCATTGTTGATTATCGTGGTCGTAACCATGGACTTCATGTCTCAGGTGCAGGCTTACGTGATGTCGCACCAATATGAAAGCCTCTTGAAGAAAGCAAACTTCAAGGGTTCGCCGATGATCAAGTAATAGTTACACATGGCAAAAGAAGATTACATTGAGATGCAAGGCGAGGTTGTCGAAAACCTCCCGAACGCTACCTTCAAGGTCAAGCTGGAAAATGGACATATCGTTCACGGTTTCATCTCCGGCAAGATGCGCATGCACTACATCCGAATCCTTCCGGGTGACAAAGTTACTGTTCAGCTGACACCATACGATTTAAGCAAGGCACGGATCGTTTTCCGGGCCAAGTAAAAAAGTTCTCTACGCAATAAACCGCAGGGCAAGGAATCACGGCTGCTTCCAAGCTCTCGCAGACGAGGAGTGAAACATGAAAGTGCAACCTTCAGTGAAGCGCATCTGCCGCAACTGCAAAGTTATCCGCCGCAAGGGTGTCGTGCGCATCATTTGCAAGGATCCGCGTCATAAGCAGCGCCAGGGTTAATCCCCTGTCGAGTCCGGCATTCGTTAATTTTCGAAATATTGGAGTGATTCAATGGCCCGTATTGCAGGGGTAAACATTCCGAACCACCAGCATGCAGAAATCGCCTTGACCGCGATTTACGGCATCGGCCGTACCCGCGCCCAGAAAATCTGTGACGCGGCTGGTATCGTTCGTACCACCAAAATGAAAGACCTGTCCGATGCGGACATGGATCGTCTGCGTGACGAAGTGGGCAAGTTCACCGTTGAAGGTGACCTGCGCCGTGAAGTCACCATGAACATCAAGCGCCTGATGGACCTCGGTTGCTACCGTGGCCTGCGCCATCGCAAGGGGCTGCCTTGCCGTGGTCAGCGCACCCGTACCAATGCTCGTACCCGCAAGGGCCCGCGCAAGGCCATCGCTGGCAAGAAGTAATAGGGACTGAACATGGCAAAGACTGCACCTAAAGTTCGCAAGAAGGTCAAGAAGAACGTAGCCGAGGGCATCGCCCACATCCACGCTTCGTTCAACAACACCATCATCACCATTACCGACCGCATGGGCAACGCATTGTCCTGGGCAACTTCCGGTGGTGCCGGCTTCCGCGGTTCGCGCAAGTCCACCCCGTTCGCCGCTCAGGTTGCTGCCGAAGCTGCTGGCAAGGCGGCTCAGGAATGCGGTGTCAAGAATCTGGAAGTCCGCATCAAGGGCCCGGGTCCTGGCCGTGAATCTTCCGTCCGCGCACTGAACGCGCTGGGCATCAAGATCACCGCTATTTCCGACGTGACGCCGGTGCCGCACAACGGCTGCCGTCCGCCCAAGAAGCGCCGCATCTAAGGAGAATCACAAGTGGCTCGTAATCTCGATCCGAAATGCCGTCAGTGCCGCCGCGAAGGCGAAAAGCTGTTCCTGAAGGGCGAAAAGTGCTTCACCGACAAGTG
>CAZDRS010000338.1:0-3066 GCA_964507585.1 uncultured Dechloromonas sp. | reverse complement strand
GGAAATTAGCACCACCAAAGTTAGCATCATTTTTTAATTCATCCTCCCAAGCTTTGTGAGTAGCTTCTTGCGCTTGCTTCTGTAGTTTCATATAAGTGTCAGCTACGTCAGCAATTACTTTATTTTGAGCTTTGATCTGGTTTGCAAACGCCTGAGTAGTCTCTTTTGAAAGCTTGTGTTCTTTCGCAAAATTCTCGACGTAAGTCTTATTTGAATCATCAAGACCAGTAGCATCAAATTCAACCTTTACACCTTCTTCGGCAGGTTTCTCTTCCTTCTTTTCAGGAGTCTTTCCGTCTCCGTCAGCAGCTTGTGATGGCTCATCTCCATATCCTGTAAGACTTGGAGCTGTTTCTCCATCAGGTTTTTTTTCGTCTTTGGTAGCTTCTTGTGTCGGTTTGTCTTCGACTTTCGCTGGTGGCGTTGCTGGTTCGTCTTTGTACATTTCATCGAGTGTCGCACTAAGTGAATCCCCTTCCGTTTGAGTTTGACTAGCTGGCGGCGGTGTTTGCGATCCATTATCCCCTCCATTATCACCCTCACTCACTTGGTTCATTTTTAGTAAATTTTCTATTTTCATTTTGTCTCTCTTTCTCCATCTCGGTTATTAAGTCACCTGTTAATTCAGGACTTGCTTCTAAAATCATTTTGTAAACACTATTACCAGCTCTTAAGAAAGCTGTGTACTCCAACAAATCTTCACCTCTAAGACCAGTTGGAGGAAACCCACCATAATCAAAACTTTTTAAAAGATACTTAATAACTCTTTTACCGTGAGGATTAGACATCATGATGTTGATAGAGGTCAGAGTGTTTTGGTGCTCTAACCTTTCTTCTTTTTCTTTTTGGATAAGTTGTTCTGCTGTCATTATTCTCCCACTTGTTGCATTTGTGCTTCTGCTAGACTAGCTAACGCCAAATCTTTTTGAGCACCAGCCATCGCTGGGATTTGCTCAGTTAAAGCTTGCTGTCTTGCTGCATCTTGAGCGTTCTTTTCACGACGAGCATCTACTTCATCCTGTGGACGATTTAGACCTTGTGGCAAATACAAACGATCTTCATACAGATCAGCAAACTTATCTAAGTTGGCCTTATCTAAAATTCTAGGGTCAACTTGAGCAACATTCGTAATCATTTGAACGTAACGATCAATACTTGGTAAGTCAGCCGCACGTTGAGCTTGAGCGAAAACTGAAACGAAATTCGTTTTAAGAGTTTCACCTTCTAGTTCCTCTGGCATCTCACCTAAGTATGGGTCTTCAAATAATGTGTAATCTACCAAGTAATCAACAAGTGGTTGGTTCAGAGTGTAATCCAAAGACTGCAACGCTGGGCCAAGAACTAATTGTTGCTCAGATAAAATCGCATTTACTTCAGCAGCTGTACGAGTCTTAGGATTCTGAGACAAGTAAAGCATGAAATCTTCGTAGTACATACGTCTAACTTGGTTTCTCAAATCAGCAACGTCTGCATCCAAAAGACTTACTGCACCTGCGTTCATTTGGAAAAGCTGTTTAGCTCCACCAGCTAAAGCTGCGTGTTGGTCTAACGCCGTATATCCGTTCGGATTCATGTTCACATAAGTTTTCTTCAAACTTGCTGGACCCTGCATTGGTGGACGAAGCATTAAATCTACAGCTACGTCACGACTTACAGCTTTCTTTTGTAAGCTCTTAATAGCTCCAAGGCTTGACGTTGTTGGACCAATTAGACCGTAAGCATAGTTTCCACTTGTTTGCGTCCTGAAAGCGATAAACGGCTTTCTAGTCATGTGCTTAATTCTTAGGAATCTATCATCCTTATTGTCATCAATTGTGTAAGTGTAACCCAATCTTTCACCGATTGTGTCAGTGCTTCTAGACTCATAAGTTAAAGAAACCCACTTACGGTTAGAACCAAACTCACCTTTACTGTTATCAAAAAGATGATTAGGTTTTACAACCTCAGTCACCATGATCTCCTCAGTGTAATGACCATCTTCATAAAGTGATCTCACACGATTAGAAAAATTTGACCAATCGTGTTTACCGTTTACTTTACGACCATAAGTCTCAACCAGAGATTTAACAGTTAAAGGAAACTCACGAACTAAAACATTCGCAGTTCCAAGTCCGTCATTTAATAGGTAATAAGTTCCAACTTCTAAAGTTGTGAAATGTGGGCCTGTTGGTAATTCATTAATATACAGCACTGATGTATTGAAAATACCATAAACACCATAGGCTTGTGAAAGAGCATAGTAAAGACTGCTTGCTGAAGCGTTTGCTAGAGCACGTCTTCCTAATTTTTGAATAAACGCTTGGACTGGTTCGTAAGTATTTAAGTCTTCATCACCATGAGCTAAAAGAAACCATGAACGAGTTGATGAAGTATTACCTTCCATGAACCCAGCTGTGAAAGACCTGTGTGCAATCACATGGGTTAAGTCAACAATGTGACGATTTTCACGTTCAATTCTTTTACCACGTTTTAATAAAAATTTAATATAAGCTGGACTCATATACCAACCAGCTTCAATCCAATCATCTTCGATTCTAGCGAAGTCTTCTACACAAACTCTTTTCAAGTTTTCACAATCTTTAATTTTATATTCCATTATAAAAATCCCCCTGATTCGCTGTTCTCGGCAGCTGGGTTTTGAGCTGTGGTTAAACCAGAAGTTCTTCTTCTTTGTTTTATCATCTCATTATACAATTGAACCCACTATAAACCACCTTGATTATCAGGGTCTAAATTTTGCATAATTTGCTGTTGCATAAGTTGGGCCAAACTTAAAGTAGTACCAGCATTACTTGTAGTTATATCTTTTGAAGTTTTTGAAACTTGATCTGTAAGCGCAGCTGCTTGTTGAGAACCTAACATCTCTTTACGATTTTGTTCTTGCGCATTAGCTATACGCTGCTTTTCGAGTTGTTCTCTTTGAAGCTGGACTGCTCCACCGTCTCCTCCACCACCTGAACCCATCGTTCACCCCTTAAGTTTATAAACAGTTTCATACTTACCAAACCCACGACTCAAAAGACTTTCTTCTTTTAAGTTCGTATGCGGAGTAAGTACACAGAGTAC
>CAZDRS010000337.1:0-3075 GCA_964507585.1 uncultured Dechloromonas sp. | reverse complement strand
CAGGAGAGAAAACGCGAGGCCATTGAGAAGATTGAAGCAGAGAAAGCTGCGTGGACGGTCAATCAACTCTGCGATCAGTTTTATGAGCGGGTTATTTTGCCCAAATGGAAGCATGCGGACATTGTTCGTCGCCGCATTGAAAATGATATCAAGCCCAAGCTTGGCAAGATGAAAGCCGAAGATGTTAAGCCCCGTGACATTGACGACATGCTGCAGGCTATCGTTAAACGTGGCGCACCAACGGTCGCAAACGATGTTTTACGTTGGACGAAGCGAATTTTCAACTTCGCCATTAAGCGCCACATCGTTGAAAACAATCCGGCAAGTGCATTTGATCCTTCAGACGCCGGAGGTAAAGAAGAAAGCCGTGAACGTTGGCTGACCAGCGAAGAAATCATCAAGCTTTTTGCTGCTATGCGCGATATGTTGGGAAGCTTCTCAATTGAGAATCTGTATGCAATTCGGTTGCTGTTGTTACTTGCCGTCCGAAAGGAAGAGCTTGTCGCAGCCCCTTGGGCGGAGTTCGACTTGGATAAGGCAATTTGGCACTTGCCAGAGGAAAGAACCAAGACAAGTGCCGCAATCGATATACCGTTACCACCGATGGCTGTAGAAACGCTCAAAGAGCTACATCGCTTGGCCAATGGCAGCAAATATGTATTTCCTGCTCGCAAGATGCAGCATCGGATGATCCCGCATATTGATTTGAACACGCTAAACGCAGCGCTAGCCAAACATATTCGGCCGAAGCTGAAGGACGTCGAAAATTTTACAATTCACGATTTCCGGCGTACGGCACGAACACATTTGGCTGCGTTGGGTGTCGATCCATTCGTTGCTGAGCGCTGCCTCAATCACAAAATCAAAGGGGTGGAGGGAATCTACAACCGCCACGATTATTTTGATGAGAGAAAGGATGCTCTTTGCAAGTGGGCAAAGGTGCTATCGGCTCTGGAGGCGGGAAAAACTGATTACAACGTAGTTCCCATGAAGAAAAAGGCTGCACAGGTTTAACGTTGCGCGGAGACGCTTGGGAGCTCTATTTCTTGACCCACTTGAATATGCCATATGCTGCCACCCCTGCTACAACAGGAATTGCTGCAGTTATCGCAAGTCCAGCTGCCATGCCGCCCCCAACGACTGATCCAACTGCGGCCAACCCAGACGTTATCCCTGTAGCACTCAGGCCAGTAACGGTTCCTGCTGCGGCCACTGTACCCACTGCGCCAGCAGAACCGGCGGTTGCACCTATAACTCCTGCTTTTGTGGCGTTTGCTTCGTTGCTCATTTCTGCTTGCTCCTATGTTGTTATTCAAAACTTCTTGAATGAGAAGGAAAACTACTTTGACTGTGCTCGTAGTAGTGCTGGATAAATTGCAGGTCTTGATTATTTGATATTTGGCACTTGTGTTGATGATTTGGCAAGGCCGAACGTCAACTTCGGCCAATTGAGATTTTTACGCTTACTCGTTATGAGAGTAGGTAGAGATTTCAGAATTTTTCAGTCACATATCACCTCCTTGAGAAGGTGATCGTCTGCCGCAAAACATGGCAGATTGGCCAGAATCAAGCAGCTGGCCTCAGTACCTAACTCCTAATCACGTTCAAATCGGCGAGTGCCAGAAATGGTGTTCGCTGATTTCGTTCGTCCTTTCCATCTACAGGAGTCAGACAATGAATATTCAATGCCCAAACTGTCACTCTGCACGTATTACCACCCGCAATCGTGCTCGCAAGACTGCCGGCCTGATCGGCACGGTCGGCGGCTGTGTTGGTGGCGCTACCGGTAGCTTGTCCGGCATCGAAATCGGCATGACTGTCGGCATCGTCGCCGGTCCGCCTGGCATGGTCTTCGGTGGTGTCCTCGGTGCGCTCTTTGGCGCCGTGGTCGGCGGCACGGCCGGTGGCCTGTCCGGTGCCCGATTGGGCGAACTCGTCGACCGTCGCATCCTCGACAACTACCGCTGCCTTGCTTGCGGCCACTGCTTTAGTCTCACCGTACCAGAGCCGACCACCTACTGATCGGCTTGTTTGACCTCTGCTGTCTGCAACGGACGGCATCACAGTTCTCGTCTTTCTCTCCCTTGACTCACCGCCTCCCGCCTCTGCCGTTCACCCGGCGGAGCGGTTGCGCACATTCATTCCCGAAAGGAAATTTCATGGCACACCTCGTCCAACAAATGGCCTATGTCGGCGCCGAACCCTGGCATGGTCTCGGTAATCGTCTTCCAGCCAAACAACCCATTGAAGTCTGGGCCAAATCTGCAGGCATGGACTGGATCATCCAGGAATCCCCGGTTCGCTTCATGGCTGACAGCATCGGCAGTCTGGGCAGCATTCATTCCTTCGAAGATCAGAAGGTGCTCTATCGCTCTGACACCAAGGAAGCCCTGTCGGTCGTTTCGCAGCGCTATCAGGTCGTTCAACCCAAGGAGGTGTTGGAGTTCTATCGTGATCTCACCGATGTCTCAGGCTACCAGTTGGAGACGGCCGGTGTGCTGAAAGGCGGCAAGAAGTTCTGGGCACTCGCCAAGACCGGTCAATCCACTGCCTTGAAGGGTAACGACCAGGTTAATGGCTATCTCTTATTGGCCACCAGCTGCGATGGCACATTAGCGACAACAGCTACCCCGACTACCGTCCGTGTCGTCTGCAACAACACCCTGAGCATCGCCGTAAATGGCGCCAGTCAGGCCATCAAGGTTCCGCACAGCACCCGCTTCGATTCGCAAGCCGTCAAACAGCACTTGGGTATTGCCGTTTCCCAGTATGACGCTTTTATGTACCGCATGAAGACACTGGCTGAGCGCAAAGTGAAATCGCACGAGGCGATGAACTACTTCCTACGGGTCATGTGCGACGTCCAGCCTGGCAATGTCGACTCGGCTGCTCTGGCCAACGAGCGTGCCTTGAAGCGGGTGCAAGCCCTCTACGATGGACAAGGCAAGGGGGCTGAACTTGATGCCGCCAAAAACACTGCGTGGGGGTTACTCAACGCCGTCACCGAGTACGTCGATCACGAACTGTTGCTGCGCATTGAAAACTGACCCCTTTTCGAGGGTTATGCGCACTGAA
>CAZDRS010000336.1:0-3078 GCA_964507585.1 uncultured Dechloromonas sp. | reverse complement strand
GCAAGGACAAGGGCGGATTCAAGATGGGCTGGCAATTGCAGCGGATTACTCCTACGCCATCTTGTGGGATTCCAAAGCTCGCCAGAATGGCTACAGCATGGGGACTGATGACCGCACCATTCGCGAATACATCACCACGCAGAGTCGCGAGCTAAAGAAAAAGCGCCATCTACGCAACCTCTACTACGTGCTCATCTCAAGCAGTTTCCTGGATGATTTCGACGATTTGATTCGGGGCCTGAAAATGGATACTGACATCAATGAGGTTTGCCTCGTCGAGGCGGAAGCCTTCATTGCGATGGTGGATGCAAAACTTCGTGATCCGAATCTGCTAACACTGGGGCCAGATGGACTGCAGCGATTGTTTTGCAAAAGTGGGATTCTTACTGCGCAGGACGTCAGAGAAGAGTTAAGTTAATTCGATGACGGTCTGCTAATGGAGCGCACTCCCTCTTCGGCTTTACGTAATCCACCAGGTAAAATATGTCAATAAAATGCAATTTGAGGCAGGAATGGCTAAGTTTCTGAACACCAGTGCAACAAACTACTTCCTTGAAGAAATGATCAAGGACGCGTCGGACAGGTTGATACTGATCAGCCCTTTCCTCAAGCTAAACGACCGCATGAAAGAACTGTTGGCGGACAAAAACCGCCTGAAGATTGACGTACGTATCGTTTATGGCAAAAGCGAGTTACAGCCGCAAGAAATTGAGTGGCTACGTGGCTTGACGTACATACGCACCAGTTTTTGCAAAAATCTTCATGCCAAGTGCTACATGAACGAAAACATGTGCATCGTTACCAGCCTGAACCTCTATGAATTCAGCCAGGTAAATAATAATGAAATGGGTGTCTTGATCCTGCGAGCAGAGGATGGGCAACTGTACAAAGACGCTTACGAAGAGGCACAGCGAATTATTCGCATCAGCGATGAAGTGCGAATTTCACTTGAGCGCGTTGCCAATGAACCAGAAGCAGGGGCCTCGGATGATGATAAAAATGCCGATGGTGAAAACGCCGGCGACAAGCTCACCACTTCAAAAATTGCGCAAAAACTGGGGCTAAAAACTGCTCAATTTCTGGAGCGAGCAACGGCACAGGGCTACCTTGCCTTGAACGCTGACAAACACGCATTGACTCCTAAAGGCGAGCAAGGGGGAGTTGAATTTGTTGCAAAATCTCGTTTTGGTCCTTATTTCTTGTGGCCCCAAGGCTTTAACCCAAGCTGAATTGAAGATCACGTTATGCATCCACCTGCTGGCCATGCCGTTGATCATCAATTCGCAGGTACTCGACATAGGCACGTAACATCTGCCTGATCAACTGGCTTCGTGGAAAGCCCTCCTGGTTTGCGATCTCATTCAAGTCTTCGATGAGGTCAGTGGGCAATCGGCAACTTACGATCTGCATCATTGCTTGCCCTCCTCGTCGGTATCATTCGCCACATATCCCTTGAAGTAGGCGTAGCTGGTTCGAGGGGTATCCTGTAGCTGACGAGCAGCAGCCCATTTCGAAAACCAGGCATCGAAAAATTCCTCGAAGGCGCTTTGCGCTATCTCTGGGGTCAATTCGGTAACAGTCATTTTTTATCTCCTTTGTTGTTATTGGTTGGTCGAGATCAGCGGAGCAAATTCGGTCGAAAAGAACCAGTTCGCGTAGTTGTCACCTCGCCCTACTTCCTTCAGGTCATAGCTGACTACTCGCAGCTGATCACCTTCAGAGCCAGCAATTTCCTGCACATGCAAACTCCCGTACTTAACCAGAGACAGCCAATTCGCCTCTGCAACCTGCCTGAAGCAGATCAGCGACTCGTCAGGCACCTTCGCCAGCAGATGAAAATGCAGGTTATCGCTACATGCGCCAAGCTCAGGAACAGCAACGAAAAACAAGCGCTGCTCTATCGGCTTCCGGTAGTAAAGGCGTCCATGCAGTTTGCGATCAACGAAGGAGGCCCAAGTTTTGATCTTGTCCCTTCCTGCTGGATAGGTCGTAGGGCGATTGAAATTGGCCGTGATGTGCAGAGTGAACTGCTGATCCTGAAGGAACTGGTTGAGATGGGGTAGTAGGATGTGGTTGGGCATTGTTTGCTCCTGTTCTTCTTGTTCTTCTTCCGCTTCGCTCTTTCTCCCTGATCCTGAGCAGATCAATGCAATATGGCTCTTGCTCAAGGCCATCAAGAACTGCAGCGAAGCGACGGGCAATACCATCCCAGCGGCGAGTCACGCTCACCGGAAATTCTGTATTACATTTATTTATAGGAGGTAGCTACGACAATTCCCGTCGCGGCATGATTTCACGAAAGAGCGAGAAGTGGTATCGGCCTTCCAAGCGTCTGGTAACGCTTACTGGGTATCGTCCCGATTTGCGGTCTTATATTTATCGAACCAAAAGGCAACCCGAAAAATTCCAATTGCGGCCGCCATAGCCAAGCAGATTCCGTACAAGAACAGCCAATAGCCAAACATGTCGCCTAACCATCGATATTGTCCAAGCCAAACACTGATTGGCTTAAGACAACCAGCAAATTCAAATGCAGTTGCTTTAGCCACAACGCTTGTGATTAACGCAAGGCATTGCACAACAACAAAATGCAGGAAACCAGAGCACATTTCCATGTAAGGTGATGTCTCACCTGGCATGTCTTCATCCTCTCCGGCAATAAGGCTCTTGAATTTTTCATCGCCGAAGCCCAAAAATACGGCAAACCCACCTAACGTGAAACCAAGCAAATTCGGCATAACTGACAGCACCTGCTCCCACCAAGTGTCAGTAACCCAAAAGTGAGCGGTGATGATAAGCAACACGATGGAGAGCCAGAAAAAACGCGAACGGAGTACCGCACGCCACCCGCCATATGCACTCCAATAAACGTTGAGAATGGCTCTCAACCCATGATCTTGTGCTTTATCCACCATGCCCAGGTAACCCACTAGTCGCAGCCATCAGTGTTTCAGCTTCTGTTTGCACATTTGAATCGTAATCAACAGCATCCACCCACGGTTTGCTCACCGTTGACTCCAAAACTTTGCGATGAGCTGCCGTGTAGCCTGAACCAACGACTTTGCCATTCGTGGCAGC
>CAZDRS010000335.1:0-3080 GCA_964507585.1 uncultured Dechloromonas sp. | reverse complement strand
GAAGTGTTGGCCGTACGGCCATGGCTGGCGGTGCAGCCCTGGGAGCCGCTGCATCATATCCTGTGATGGCCTATGCAGAAGCCGAACAGGCGTCCACGCAGCTTCAGGTAGCGATGATGCAAAAGGGCGGCCAGGTCGCCGAGAGCTTTGCCCAGATCGATACGCTGGCCAAGAACCTCGGCAACAAGTTGCCGGGCACAACGGCCGATTACCAGAACATGATGACTATGCTGATTCGCCAGGGGATGCCGGCGAAAAGCATTCTTGGCGGGCTGGGGGAAGCTACTGCCTACCTGGCCGTTCAGCTCAAGATGGCGCCGGAGGCGGCGGCTGAGTTTTCCAGCAAGCTGCAGGACGCCACACGCACGGCCGACAAGGACATGATGGCGCTGATGGATACCATTCAGCGCACGTTCTACCTGGGCGTTGACCAGGGGAATATGTTGCAGGGCTTTGCCAAGTTGTCGCCTGCTCTGGCCATCCTGAAAAAAGATGGGATTGCAGCGGCGCGTGAGCTGGCCCCTTTGTTGGTGATGGCAGATCAATCCGGCATGGCCGGGGAAGCCGCCGGTAACGCATACCGCAAGATTTTTCAGGGCGGATTGGACGCCAAGAAGGTGGGCAAGGGTAACGCTGCCCTGGCCGGAACTGGCATCAAGCTGGATTTCACCGATGGCAAGGGCGAGTTCGGCGGTATCGAAAAGCTGTTCTCGCAGCTTGATCGCCTGAAAGGGGTTAGCACCCAGAAACGTACAGGGGTGCTCAAGACGATCTTTGGCGACGACGCTGAGACCCTTCAGGCCTTGTCGCTCATCATCGACAAGGGCAAAGCCGGTTATGACGAAGTGCAGAAAAAGCTGGCTGACCAGGCGAGTCTGCAGGAGCGCGTTCAGAAGCAACTGGGCACGTTGACCAGTCTGTGGGATGCAGCGAGCGGCACTTTCAAGAATGCTTTGGTCGCACTTGGTGAATCAATTTCACCGGAGCTGCACGCGACGGCCGAGTGGATAGGGAAACTGGCTGAGCGCACCCAGAAATGGGCGGAAGAAAATCCCCAGTTGGCGGCAACGCTGATGACGCTGGCCAAGTGGGGTGCCATGGTCTTGATGGGTGTCGGTGCGCTGGGGTTGGCGATTGCCGCAGTGTCGGCGCCTATCGCCATTCTCAACCTGTCGCTGGCTGGTATGGGGCTGAACCTGGGCATGGTCTTGGGCGCTCTGTCGAAGGTGATTGGCTTCGTCGCCAATGCCGTCAAGGCCAACCCGTGGGCGCTGCTGTTTGCGGCCGGCGCGGCGGCGATTGGCCACATCCTTGGGCGCCTTGATGAACTCAAGGCGAAGTTTACCCAAGGCGATTGGTGGGGAATCGGGCGCGTGATCATGGAAGGCATCATCGCGGGTTTCGATTCGCTGACCTTTGGGCTGTTCTCCAAGGTGCTGGAGGTGATTAAGGGAATAACGACGCGGATCGCCAAGGCGCTTGGCTTCAATCCATTCCCTTCGGCTGGGGGCTCTTCCGGCGAGACCGGGGGAGGCTCAATCGCTCCGAAGATCGAAGCCCGGCCATCGGTTGTGCAGCCTCAGCCGCGTTCGGTTTTTTCCGGCGGCAGCAATTCGTTCGTGTTCAACATCCAGCCATCGCCTGGCATGGATGAGCGCGGCCTGGCAGGGCTTGTCCGCGATGAGTTTTCGAAAATCACGCGTGAGCAGGAGGCTCGGCAGCGCTCCTTGTTACGTGATCTGCAATGAAAGGATTGGTGATGGAGCGAAAACGTGCAAAGCGGCGTATTACCTTCGGGCCGAGAGACTCAAGAATTCACAAAGAAATGTGGGGCGATTACTACAAGTCAAACCCTGCTCTTTCCGCCATGCTCGATGACTTAAATTCTGGAGAAAAAGGGATGAAAACAATGTGCCCACATTGTGGAGATGCGGCGTTGGTTCGCACTTCAAAGCAGATGAGCAAGATTGTTAAGCATGCAACCTGTGCCTGCCTGAATGTCGCTTGTGGCCACACTTTCGTCATTTCGGTGGAGGCCATTAGGACCATATCACCGCCGGCTTTTCCTGATCCCGAGGTGGCTGTGCAGTTGAGGCAATCAGAACGTTGGGTTGGGCTTCAAAAGGAAACCAATCATTCAAATGTGCAGCATTTTGTGGAGGGTAAGAATATGCCCTAGAGAGCACTTTCAGCATCCGGCAACGATCAGGATTGCCACACGTGACGCAAAAAAAGACCGCCCGAAGGCGGTCACGTGCACAACAAAATACGACAAAGTGAATTCATTCTATGAAAACAATTCATGGATTGCAACAGCATGCCATTGACAACGATGTAGAACTGTCAAACAATGGCAGCACTGCACATACAACTGCAGTCGGGCTTGGCGGCCCGGATGACTTAGGCGGACGGCCGCCTTCAGAGCGGTTTTTTTACGTCCGTCGCATGGCAAGCTCAATGGGCGGGCCGTGCGGGAGGGCTCCGGCCCTGCCGGTTCCTAAGTACCGGTCCGCCAACCTGCACGGTTCCGCTCACCCCTCTTGGCGGAGGGGTGGCGGATCAGAAAAACCGCTACTTAGGAGGCCACCATGCCTGCACTCACCTTGGCGCATCCGCGCGCTGCTTTTCGCCCGCTCCGGGCTTTCTCCGTCTCTCTTCGTTCCGCCGGCCACTCGATGGCATTTACGGCCATTGCACGCAGCAGTGGCGATGCTCTCGTCAATGCCCTGTCCACGCCCGGCCTCCAGCCGCCAGTTGCCGCCAGCGTCAAGCCGGTCGGCTCGCCGGCCGATGCTAGCAGGGTCTATGCCATCAAGTGCGCACTTGATGATCTCGTCGAGTAGGGGGGCACATCATGCGTAAGTTCAATCCTGCCAATCACTTCTTCGTGGTCAGCACATTGCTGCGTTACGGCCATTCAGCTGCCGAACCGGTTCGTTCTGCTTTCGTGTTCTTCCTGCTTAGCTTTGCCGACTTGGATGGATACCCACGCCGCGCCGCATTGAAGCAGGCCTTCTCTCCGATGGGAAGTTATTCGGATCGCCTTGTTTGTTGCTGCGCATTGAAAACTGACCCCTTTT
>CAZDRS010000334.1:0-3089 GCA_964507585.1 uncultured Dechloromonas sp. | reverse complement strand
TCTGCCTGTTTAAGCTGGCCTTGTTTTAAGGCACTTCCAACTTCGCCACTCATACAGGCACTTAAAACTATCAAACCTTCGTTGTGTTTCTCTAGTAAATCATGATCAATTCGCGGATGATAATAAAAACCGTCTAGATTAGCCTTGGTTGATAGTTGCATAAGATTTTGATAGCCGATATTGTTCATGGCCAAAAGAATAAGATGATAACGATTTTTATCATTTGCCGGCTCTTTGTCTGTATGTTTTCGCATTGCAACATAGGTTTCTAAACCAATAATTGGCTTTATGCCACGGGCTTTGGCTTCTTTGTAAAATTCTATTGTCCCAGACAGTGTCCCATGATCTGTCATAGCAACAGCTTCCATGCCATCCTCTTTTACTTGATCAAGTAATGGGCCTATTTTTGTTAGCCCATCTAGCAAACTATACTGAGTATGATTATGAAGATGAACATAAGAAGATGGTTTGATAGTGTCTAGTTTTGAGCCCATTTTCCCCCGCATATTTTTAGTTTACGTATTTATATTATAAAACCACAGAGCATCTGTGGCTTTATAAATTGATGTAATATTAACCTATTTTTTCAAATAAGTTATTAAGTTATCTTTTGCTCTATTGGCTTGATTGATAGCTTTATCTAGATGTCGGTCATCTGCCTCTCCGTGGACTACGGCACGATAGACATCCTTTGCTTTGTATTCTGCCTGTTTTGCCTGGTCGATTAGCTTGTCTAGACCGTCGCTAGCACTTCCCTTAAAATCATTTGCTTTATCGATTGCAATTTCAATTGCATCAGCCAAGCTTGCCTGAGCTTCACCATATTTAACATATAATTTTTCTTTAAATCTAGCACTAGCTTTGGCAATATCTTGACGCGTTTCTTTACCGCTTTTAGGGGCTAACATAATACCTCCAACCACACCCGCAGCAAAACCAACTAGACCAGCAATTGTCACATTTCGCACATCTTTATAGATTGACATATAAACTCCTTTTCATTAACGTTTAAACATTCCTGCTATAGTTTGAATAACTCCTGCAGGACTAGCGTATTTCTTGACAGTATTGCTAGCTTCGGCAATATTTTGCATAGTTTGCTCAGCTTGATCAACAATAATATCAGATTTTTTAACAAGCTTTATTAGCAGTACAGACAGAATTATCGCTAACACTAAAAAAATAAACAAAGTTATTGATAAAATAATCACCAAAATATCAAATGAATCCATACTATGTACAATACAATAGTTTAGTATTTAAGTCTAGATATCAAATAATTTCTAAATTCTTCTTTCAATTCATCATCAACTAATCCATGATCAACAACAGCCTGTAGGTAACTTGCCTTGTCGCCTGCATCATGGCATATACCTTCTATTAACTTTCCGGATACTCGGCCAACTTTTGCTAGTTCGTTGATACTATCAGCCAAGACAATTTCCCCACCATGGCCGATCTTTTCTTGTGACACTATCGGCAGAATCTCTGGGGTTAATAAATAACCACCAACAGCCGCATAAAGAGATGGTGTATTCTTTGGACCTGGTTTTTCAACAAATTTATTTATATCAAATAGACCAGGCTCAAGCTCTGTTACATCCGCCATACCATAACTTAGTAGTAGCTTCGGGTTTTACCTCAATAAGCGAAACAACACACTTGCCTGTATTTTGGTAAACATTTAACATTTGTTTAGCGTGTGGTACGTTGCTTCTAAAAAACTCATCGGCAAATAGCATAAAGAAAGGTTCGTCTTTGCCAAGAAGATGAGAAGCGTTTAGTAGTGGCCTAGCATTGCCTTTTGGTATGCCCTTTTGTCTTAGGTAAATAAAGTTAGCCATTTCGGCTATATCACATATCTGATCCGCAAGCTTGTTTTTACCTTTATTTCGTAGTTCGTTCTCTAGCTCGTAACTACGATCAAAGTGGTCTTCGATGGCTCGCTTGGTACTACCAGTGACAATTATAATCTCTGTTACACCACTCTCAACTAGCTGTTCAACTATTATCTGAATAACGGGCTTGTCAATAATGGGTAGCATTTCTTTCGGCATAGCTTTAGTTTGTGGCAAAAACCTAGTCCCTAAACCTGCAGCTGCTATTATTGCTTTGGTTGGAAGTTTGTAATCTTGCTGTGCCATTGATACCTTTCTATGATATTAATCTATATCCCAAGTTGTTTTTTTAGTATCTGTTGAACTTTGCCGGGATTGGCTTTGCCCTTGCTTGCTTTCATGACCTGGCCAACCAAAAAGCCTATTGCTTTGAGTTCGCCATTTCTAACATCATCAGCAGCTTTGGTGTTTTCAGATATTATTTGTTCGATAATCATAACAAGCTCTGACTCATCTGAAACCTGCAGTAGGTCTTTAGATCTAGCGATTTGCTCTGGATCGTGACCTGTTTTTATTGATTCTATCAAGACCTCTTTGGCGGCGGTAGAGCTGAGCTTATCTTCGTCAACCAGTGAAGCTATTTTAACCATCGACGGGACTGCGGTCGATATTTGTCTCAAATTTATGTCATGTGTAATAATTAAACGTTGCAGTTCACCAGTTAGCCAATTGGCAATAGTTTTTGCTGTAAGATTGTCATGACTTTCTATAACTAGCCTCAAAATATCGGCCATTTCCGGCTCTTCGATAACCGTAACAACCTGTGCAGTCGACAAACCAAGACTCATAAATTTATCTCTTAAAGATGATGGCAGCTCAGGCATAGTGTTGGTAGCTTCACTGACAACATGACGATCAACCCGAATTGGCGGTAAATCAGGGTCAGGAAAATATCGATAATCATGGGCGTCTTCCTTTGTTCGTTGACTAAAGGTTTTTTGTTTTGCATCATCCCAACCACGTGTTTCTTGAACTATCTTTTGTCCTTTTTCTAGCAGTTCAATTTGACGCTTTATCTCGAATTCAACCGCTTTTTCGACCGACTTAAAACTATTTAGATTTTTTGTTTCACTACGGGTACCTAAAACTAATGGGTCTGAGCTGACACTAACATTAATATCAAAACGCATATTTCCCTGAAATAAATCTGCTTCTGACACATCAGCATACTTCATAAGTAAATACAGTTCA
>CAZDRS010000333.1:0-3093 GCA_964507585.1 uncultured Dechloromonas sp. | reverse complement strand
CGTACGACCTTATCGTTATACGTGGTTTGCGTTCCAGACATGAACCCACCTCTCGTTAATGAAAAACGGAATGCCCGCCTCCCTGAGACCAAGGGGGCACATGAAAGCGGATGGTATTCTAGCTGAGCAGACAGGTTTTGACCTAGATCAACCCACCGATTATCTAGGTCAAATTAGTCCAAATTATCTAGCCCGGAACGCAAGAGAGGCTATTTGTGGACAAAAAAAGGGTGCGTCGCAACGCACCCCAACCCCAACAGAGAATTTGCACAAGGCACCAACCTTGCAATGCGCGAATTATGGCCGTATCGCCACGTTTTCACGTTGACTCAAGTCAAACTTTCTCTGCTTTATCGGTTTCTTTCTCCTCAGCGGGAGGCGCCGGCGGATGATCGTCCATCAGCACCCGGAAAGCCGGCCCCTCCAGATCGTCGAACTGGCCGCTGCGCACCGACCACCAGAAGGCGATCGCGATCCCGAAGACCAGCAGCACCGATACGGGAATCAACAAATAGACACTTTCCATCAGTCTGCCTCCTGGCGCTGGATGCGCAGCGAATTGAGCACGACCAGCAAGGAACTGGCCGACATGCCGATACCGGCCAGCCACGGAGTTACATAGCCCGCGATGGCCAATGGCAGCGCTACGAAATTGTACGCAAACGACCACCACAGGTTTTGCCGGATGATCGCCAGACTGCGCTGCGCCCGGGACAACCCATGCCGTAGATGATCGAGATTTTCGGAGAGCAGCACGAAGTCGGATTGCGTACGCGCCAATTGCGCACCGCCGCCCATGGCCACCGAAACCTGGGCCTGAGCCAGCACCGGGGCGTCGTTTACGCCATCCCCCACCATCGCCACGATAGCACCGGCGGCTTGCAGTTGCTTGACGCAGTCGTGCTTGCCCTGCGGCGTTACACCGGCTCGCACGTCATCGATTGCCAACTCGCCAGCCACCCGCCGGGCCACGCTCTCCGCGTCCCCCGTCAGCAAGACGACATGCTTGCCCAGAGCGCGCAGGCGACTGATCAGGCGACCGGATTCGGGGCGCAGTTCATCGCCGATGCGGAACAGTGCCAAACAGTCCACCTCATCGCCCAGCACGACAACCGTATCGCCACTGGCCAGCCACTCCTCGGCCATAGCCGGTAGCTGAGCGCCCCCCAGCCCGAGGGCGTAAACCGGCCGGCCGATGCGGTAGCGCCGCCCGCCAATAACCGCCTCCACCCCCTGCCCCGGCTCATTGCGCACATCAACCGCCTCCCGGACTTGGCCATGACAGGCCCGGCGCAACGCACTGGCCAACGGATGTTCGGAGGCACGTTCGAGCGCGACCGCAATGGCCAGGCAGTCGTCGCGCGCCAAGTCGGCGGTGGGCAGGATATCAACCAGGTGCATGCGACCGGTCGTCAAGGTTCCTGTTTTGTCGAAGACGAAATGAGTAGCCCGCGCCAGGGTTTCAATGGCATGGCCACGCGTCACCAACAGACCATCCTTGGCCAGCGCACCGGCGGCTACGGTCAGGGCAATCGGCGTCGCCAGCGACAACGAACACGGGCAGGTAACAACCAGTACCGACACGGTAATCCACAGCGCCTTGGACGGATCGACCAGATACCAGCCGACGGCGACAGCAATCGAAACCAGCAGCAAGGCGCCAACGAAATAGCTGGCGATGCGGTCGGCCAGTTCGACGATTTTGGGTTTTTCGGCCGCCGCCCGCTCCATCAGATGGATGATGGCGGACAACCGCGTGCCCTCGCCCACCTGTTCGACTTGCACGACGAGCGGGCTTTCGGCGTTGATTGAGCCGCCGGTGACCGCATCGTCAACCGCCTTGGGCACCGGACGACTCTCGCCGGTGAGCAGGGATTCGTTGGTGCTGCTCACGCCCTCGATGACCCGGCCATCCGCCGGCACGATATCGCCAGCCCGAACCAGAACATAATCGCCGACACGCAGGTCGGCGACCACCGCTTGCTCGACGGTACGCTCAGCAGGAAAGCCCGGAAGCCTTTGCGCAAAGGCAGGGAGCAGCTTGGCAAGGGCTTCGGTAACGCTGACCGCCTTCTGGCGGGCGGTCATTTCAAGGAAACGCCCACCGAGCAGGAAGAAGATGAACATGGTGACCGAGTCGAAATACACCTCGCCGGCCTGCATGAAGGTGGCCCAGCAACTGGCCAGGAAGGCGGCGCCGACACCGAGTGCGACCGGCACATCCATGCCGACGCGACGTAACTTGATATCCCGCCAGGCGTTGCGAAAGAATGGGGCCGACGAGTAGAAAACGACCGGCAGGGTCAGCACCATGCTCGCCCAGCGCATCAGGCTTTCGATATCGGCCGTCATGTCGCCATCGGCGATATACACCGGGTAGGCGTACATCATTACCTGCATCATGCCGAAACCGGCTACCCACAGGCGCCACAGCGCGTCGCGCCGCTCCTTGCGGGAAATTTCCTCATTCTTGGCGGCATCGTAGGGGTAGGCGCGGTAACCGATGGCTGCGATGGCAGCCAGGATATCGGACAGCTTGATGCGCGACTCGTCCCAGCGCACCCGGGCGCGGCGCGTTGCGTAATTGATGTCGACGGCTGTCACCCCGGGCAGGCGACCGACATGCTGCTCATTCAGCCAGATGCAGGCGGCACAGGTAATGCCTTCGAGGAGCAGCGAGGCTTCGCGCTCGTTTTCGCCCAACTCCTTGACGAAGCTTTTCTGGAATTCGGCATGATCGAACATGGCCAACTGGTCGAGCACCGCCGGCATGGCCTCGCGCGGCGACTCGGGCAGTGCGTCGCGGCTGCGGTAATAGTCTTCCAGGCCATTGTCGACAATCGACTGGGCGACAGCCAGGCAGCCGTAGCAACACATGGCCCGCGCCTCGCCGCCGATCCTGACCGACAGGTCGACATCGTCGGCAATGGGCAAACCGCAGTGATAACAGGATGAGGCAGACATACCAACGAAAAAAGGCACCGAAGTGCCTTTCGAATCAAGGGCGGAGCCGAAGTATAGTTTATTTGGCGCCCATACGGATGGCACCATCCAGGCGAATGACCTCGCCGTTCAGATAGGCATTTTCGGCGA
>CAZDRS010000332.1:0-3099 GCA_964507585.1 uncultured Dechloromonas sp. | reverse complement strand
CCCTGGTGCACCAGGGCTGCACGCGCAACGAGTATCACGAGTACGACATCGAGGACAACGTGCTTGGCGGACGCGGCTGCATGTTCTTCAACCTCGGCTGTCGCGGCCCGCAGACCGTGGCACCGTGCAATTCCGAACTGTGGAACGGCCACAACAGCAAGACCCGCGCCGGCGTGCCGTGCTTCGGCTGCACCGCGCCCGACTTCCCACCCAACCGCGACTTGTTCGTCACGCCCAAGATTGGTGCCGTACCCAAGTTCCTGCCGCTGGGCGTGGCGCGCGCCAAATACATGGCCTACAAGAACCTGGCTCGCGCCGCGGCGCCGGAGCGGGTCGTCAATCGTGAAATGGAACCCTGAGCGATGAGCCGCGTCACTGTCGATATCGATCTGAACCGCGTCGAGGGCGATCTGGAATTCCAGGTCGATCTCGAAGAGGGCGTGGTCGTCGATGCACGCTGCATCGGCACGCTGTATCGCGGCTTCGAGCAAATAATGATCGGCCGGGCGCCGCGCGATGCGCTGGTCATCACGCCGCGCGTCTGCGGCATTTGCGGCACCGCCCACCTCTACGCCGCGACGCTGGCGCTGGAGCAGATCGCCAACATCACGCCGCCGGCCCATGCGGTGCATGTGCGCAACCTGTGCCTGATGGCGGAAACGCTGCAAAGCGACTTGCGGCAGACCTTCCTGTTCTTTACGCCGGATTTCTGCAACGCCATCTATGCCGAGCAGCCGCTGGCCGGCGAACTGAAGGAAGCCTTTGCGCCGCTCAAGGGCAGCGTCGTGCGCGGCACGCTCAAGGCGACGCGCGACCTGCTCGGCATCGTCGCCCTGTTCGGCGGCCAATGGCCACATTCGACCTACATGCTGCCGGGCGGCGTATCGCAGCCGGCCAACAGCCGGCGCATCCTCGACAGCCGGGACATCCTGGCCTCGGTGCGTGCCTGGTTCGAGCAGACGGTGATTGGCGGTTCACTCGACGCATGGATGGCGCTCGACAACAGCGAAGCCCTGTTCCGCTGGCAGGCAGCCGAGGCCGGGCGGCAACGCGCCGGCGCCGGGCTGTTCAACCGCTTCGCCCGCGACATCGGGCTGCATCGGCTCGGTCGGGGCACCGGCCACCTGCTCAGCTACGGGGCGAATATCCGCCCGGGCGACGAGCGACGCGAACTGCCGGCTGGCTTCTTCAACGCCGATACGCAGCAGGTCGAACCGCTCGACCAGGCACAGATCAACGAACACGTCCGCCACAGCTGGTTCCTGCCCTACGAGGGCGGCCGCCATCCATGGCAGGGCGAGACCATCCCCGACCACCAGCCGGGCACCGACCGCTACACCTGGGCCAAGGCGCCGCGCTATGGCGACAAGGTGGTGCAGACCGGGCCGCTGGCCGAGTTGCGCATGGCCGGCGATCCGCTGATTACCAACCTGCTGGCCCGCGAAGGCGACAACACCTGGCTGCGCCAGTTCGCCCGCCTGCGCCGCGCCGGCTGGCTGCTTGGGGCCATGGCCAACACCCTGCAGGCGATCAAGGCCTGCCAGAACGAAGCGCATTTCGTCGATCCCGGCATCGATGCCTGGCCGGACGGCGAGAGTTTCGGCCTGGTCGAGGCAGCGCGCGGTGCGCTCGGCCACTGGCTGCGCATCCGGAACGGCGTCATCGACCGCTACCAGATCGTCACCCCGACGGCCTGGAACGCCTCGCCGCGCGACAGTGCCGGCCGCCACGGCCATTGGGAGCAGAGCATCATCGGCCTGCGCATTGCCGACCCGACCAACCCGGTCGAGATCGGCCACATCGTGCGCTCGCACGACCCCTGCCTGGTGTGCACGGTGCATTTCATCGGCAGCCAACGGAAGACCCGTTTCAATGTCTGACCGTTTGCGCCTGCGCATCCTCTGCTTCGGCAACCCCCTGCACGGCGACGACGGCTTCGGGCCGGCCGTGGCCCTGGCGTTGCGCCGGGAGCTGGGCGCCGGCGAAGCCCAGGTTATCGATTGCGGCAATCGCGGCCTGGACGCGCTGCATCACTTTGAAAATGTCGGCCACGTCATCGTGGTCGATGCACTGGCCGGTTCCCGTCCGGGAAGCGTTCGCCTGCTCCGGCCGCGGGAAGTGCCGGTCGAGGATCACCATGGCGGACATGGCGCCGGGGTCGGCTACTTGCTGGACGCGGTGCGGGAAACCATCAGCCCGGCGCCGCTGGTCGATGTCATCGCAGCGGAAATCGGCCCGGTCAGCACCTTCGTTCCCGGCCTCTCTCTCGAAGTCGCCGCCGCCGTGGCCGAGACGGTCGGGCTGATCCGGCAGCGCTTCGTGCCGGCGGCCGATAGCGCGGCTGCCGAGTTGTCCGGCGAACTGGACATGCTGCGCGAGGCGAACCAGGCCCTGGAAGGCGAACTGATCCAGAGCACCGAGGCCATGGAACTGCTGATCTCGGAACAGGAAAAACAACAGGACGAACTGCACCGGCGCTCGAACGAGCTGATCCGCATTCACAGCGCCCTGGAGCGCGCCATTGGCACGATGGCGGAAATCTTCGTCATGCTCGGCCCGGATGGGCGGGTGACGCGAACCAACCCGCTGCTCGAACGGGAGCTTGGCTACACGCCGGAAGCGCTGATCGGCGGCTATTTCGAGGATTGCCTGACCGAGGCGGGTTTCGATCAGCTCCGGGCGATGCTGCCGGCCCCCACGCCGCCATTGCTGCTCAACGCCATCCGCGCCGCCGGCGGGCGCTTTGCCGCCGAACTCTATTTCCGCCGGGCCGGCACCACGCAGGCCGATGGCAACAGCGGCCGCCTGCCTTACCTCGTCCATGCCAGCCTGCTGCACAGCCAGGCCGGCAAGCTGGAGGGGGCGGTGGTCGTCGCCGCCAACATTGCCCCCCTCAAGGCGCGCGAACAGGCCCTGCGCGACAACGAGCGGCAGCTGCATGAAACCGCCGAGGAACTGCGCGAGCACCACGACAACCTGGCCCGCATGGTCGAGGAGCGAACGCACGACCTGCGCCAGGCCATGCAGCAGGCCGAGGCGGCCAACCGCGCCAAGAGCGAGTTCCTGTCCAACATGTCGCACGAGGTGCGCACGCCGCTC
>CAZDRS010000331.1:0-3102 GCA_964507585.1 uncultured Dechloromonas sp. | reverse complement strand
GGCGACGGTGCCGATGCAGGAACTCTACGGCGCCTGCCCGACCTGCGGCAGCCACCAGGTGCAAGCGACCGGCGGCACGGACATGCGGGTCAAGGAAATTGAAATCGAGTAAAGGAGACGAGGATGTGTACGGTTTGCGGCTGCGGCGCAGGTGAGGTGAAGATCGAGGGCGGGGCGCATGAACATACCCACGTCCATGAAGACGGCACGGTGCATACGCACAGCCACGGGCATGAGCACGATCACGCCCATAGCCATGACGGCGCCGCACTGGCCGCCGCCCATGCCCACAGCCATACCCATGCTGACGGCACGACGCATGTCCATGATCATGTGCATCAGGGCGAGCATGCGCACGTTCATGGGCATGCGCACGAGCATGTGCATGCCGACGGCAGCACCCACAGCCATGCGCACGACCACGATCACGGGCACGAACACAGCCATGATCACGAGCATCACCACCACCACGAACACGCCGTCGGCGGCGACCTCGATTACGGCACCGGCCCGGCCCGCGCACACGTCCCCGGCATGTCGCAGGCGCGCATGGTGCAGATCGAGCAGGACATCCTGTCCAAGAACAACACCTACGCCAACGCCAACCGCGCCTGGTTCGACGAGCGCGGCATCTTCGCCCTCAACCTCGTCTCCAGCCCCGGCTCGGGCAAGACGACCCTGCTCTGCAAGACCATCGAGCTGTTGAAGGACAAGGTCGCCATCAACGTCGTCGAAGGCGACCAGCAGACCGCCAACGACGCCGAGCGCATCCGCGCCACCGGCGTGCCGGCGCTGCAGATCAACACCGGCAAGGGCTGCCACCTCGACGGCCACATGGTCGGCCACGCCATGCAGCGCCTGCAGCCCAAGGACGAATCGCTGTTCCTGATCGAGAACGTCGGCAACCTCGTCTGCCCGGCCGCCTTCGACCTCGGCGAACACCACAAGGTCGCCATCCTGTCGGTCACCGAGGGCGAGGACAAGCCGCTCAAGTATCCCGACATGTTCGCCGCGGCCGACGTCATGCTGCTCAACAAGTGCGACCTGCTGCCCTACCTCAGCTTCGACGCCGACCTGGCCGAAGCCAATGCCCGCCGCGTCAATCCCGACCTGACCATCTTCCGCGTCTCGGCCACCTCCGGCGACGGCATGAGCGCCTGGCTGGACTGGATCGAAGCCGGGCTGGAAATGCAGCGCGGCAAGCATGGCGAATCGGTCGATGCGCTGAAGGCAAGGATTGCCGAACTGGAGCGGCAACTGGCAAATATGTAATAGTCGGACAGTGACGTGATGTGCTTCAGGATTAGATGTCGCGATCTGTTCAGACAGAATTTTTTTGGGGATGTGATGCAAAATAGCGAACCATCCCTCCCAAATACATCTAGCCCTCTGGGCGGAGCACGAGCATGCAAATCGAGGCCATCGAGATCAAGAACTATCGCCTGTTTCGAGATGCCAGTCTAAGTAATATCCCTCGCCTATGTGTATTGGTCGGGGCCAATGGGACTGGTAAATCGACCTTGTTCGATGTTTTTTCCTTCCTGAAGGATGCATTGAACATGAATGTTGGTAAAGCGATTGCAAAGCGAGGGGGGTATCGTGAATTGGCAAGTCGGGGGTTTGCTCACGAGCCGATTGAACTAACTTTTCAATTCAGATTGGAAATTACCGGCACGGAGCGTTTGGTGACCTACGTCCTGAAAATTGCTCCCGGCAAGGATGGAAAACCGTTCGTTGAGCGTGAGGTCTTGCGTTACAAAAGGGGGGCTTACGGTGCCCCCTTCCGTTTTCTCGACTTCTCGAAGGGGCGAGGGTATGCCATCACAAATGAGGAGGATTTTTCCAAGAAGGATGAAGAATTAATTCGTGAGGATGCCGAGCTCGATGCTCCCGATATTCTCGCAATTAAAGGTTTGGGGCAGTTTGAGAAATTCAAGGCTGCCAGCGCATTTCGATTGATGATCGAGAATTGGCATATTTCCGATTTTCATGTGTCTGATGCGAGACCTAGTCAGGAAGACGGATTTGCTGAGCACTTGTCGACTCGTGGAGACAACCTTCCGTTGGTAGCAAACTTTCTGTTTGAGCATCATCGGGATCGTTTCGACCGTGTGCTTACCTCAATGCAGCGGAGAGTTCCTGGGGTGGCTGTTGTTGAACCTAGGCAAACCGAGGATGGGAGGTTAGTACTTCGCTTTCAGGACGGAAGCTTCAAAGATCCGTTCATTGCGCGCCATGTCTCCGATGGTACGATCAAGATGTTTGCATACCTAGTGTTGCTGAACGATCCCAAGCCGTATCCTCTGCTCGCTGTTGAGGAGCCAGAGAATCAACTTTATCCGGAGTTGCTTGCCGAGTTGGCGGAAGAGTTTCGTGCCTACGCACAACGTGGTGGTCAGGTATTTATTTCATCGCATTCTCCTGATTTTCTTAATGCGCTGTCACTGGGAGAAATTTATTGCCTGCGTAAGGAAAACGGCTTTACTCGAGTTACCAAAGCGAGTGATTCCGCGAATCTTGTTGCGTTATACGAGGCAGGCGACTTACCGGGCTATCTTTGGAAACAAGGATTGTTCGAGGGCGTTAATTGATGCAAGGACGAATCGTCTTCCTGTTGGAGGAGCCGTCCATGGAAACGCTATTGGAGGGTTTGTTGCCACGGTTGTTTCCAGGTATGGAAGCGGGAAGTCATTTTCTGTGTATAAAGCATGAAGGGAAAAGCGATCTTGATCGCAGCATTCCACGTAAGCTGAAGGCTTGGCATTATCCAAATGACCGCTTCGTAATCCTGCGTGACAACGACAGTGCAATCTGTACGGATATTAAGGCTCGCATTACCAAAATATGTATGGAAGCAGGTCGTCCGGATACCTTAATTCGTCTGGTTTGTCAGGAACTGGAAAGTTGGTATATCGGTGATCTCCAAGCGCTGGCAGTTGCTTTTTGTGACGAGCGGTTAGCGTCGCCTGCGACTCGAAAGCGGTTTAGTACACCTGATGCGTGGCAAAAGCCTTCTGTCGAATTGGCGCGCATGATTCCGACCTTCCAGAAAGGTAGTGCTGCACGAGTGATGGCGGAGTCGTTAACTATTGATGGAAATAT
>CAZDRS010000330.1:0-3108 GCA_964507585.1 uncultured Dechloromonas sp. | reverse complement strand
CCAGGATCTGCCAGACCGAGGCGAGCAGGTCGTTGCGGCCGAACTGGCGGGCCGAGAGGTTGACCGCCACCGGCAGTTCGGCCCCGAATTCCGTGTGCCAGGCCTTGGCCTGGGCGCAGGCCGTGCGCATCACCCATTCGCCGATCGGCACGATGAGGCCGGTTTCCTCGGCAATCGGGATGAATTGCACCGGCGAGATGTTGCCCAGCTCCGGGTTCTGCCAGCGCAGCAGGACTTCGACTCCGATCAGCCGGCCGTTGTCGGCCGCGATTTGCGGCTGGTAAACCAATGAAAATTCGTTGAGTGCCAGGGCCTGGCGCAGCATGCGCTCGATGCGGAAGAGTTGCGTGCCCAGTTCGTTCATCTCCCGGGCGTAGAACTTGTACAGCGCCCGACCTTCCGCCTTGGCGCTGTAGAGGGCCGACTCGGCAGCCATCATCAGGGTCTTTGCACTGTCGCCATCCTGCGGGTAGATTGCCGCCCCCATGCTGGCGGTCAGGTGCGTCGAGGTGCCGCCCAGCCCGAACGGTCGCGACATGATGCTCATCAACTTCTCGCAGATGGATCCGATATCCTGCGGTGCGGCGATTTCGGTGAGCAGGATGGAAAAACGGTTGCCGCTGGCCCGGGCGACGATGTCGTGGCGGCGCAGCGTACCCTTGATCCGCTCGGCAACTTCGATCAGAACCTGGTCGCCGACGCCATGGCCAAGCGAGTCGTTGAGCAGCTTGAAACGGTCGAGGTCGAATTCGACGACGCCGATATGGCTGGCATTGCGCTGGGCATTGGCGACGGCCTGGCTGATGGCCGACAGCCAGGCTTCGCGGTTGGGCAGGCCGGTCAGTCCATCGAACGTACGCAGTTCATCGATCAGCTTGGCGACGCGCTGGTGCTGGCTCAGGTCGTAGAGCATGCCGGTGTAGTTGACCACCTTGCCGCTCTGGTCGCGTACGGCGGCAATGGAGAGCAGGCCGGGGAAAATCTCGCCGTCCTTGCGGCGGTTCCAGATGTCGCCTTGCCAGGTGCCTTCGTTGGCCAGCCGTGTCCAGATTGCTTCGTAGAACGATCCGTCGTGCCGCCCCGAGCGCAGGATGCGCGGTGTCTCGCCGAGGGCCTCGGCGCGGCTGTAGCCGGTTATTTTCTCGAAAGCCGGATTGACGTCGATGATGCGCGACGCCGTATCGGTCACCATGATCGCTTCGACGCTGTTGGCGATGACCGATTCGGCCAGGTTCAGGTGCCAGTCGGTTACCTGGCGGCTGCGTCGAATCTGCAGACCAAGCAGCACGGCCAGGGTGCAGGCGAGTACGGCCAGGCTGCTGTTGAGGAACAGCGATTGCCGGGCCGACGACTCGTAGGTCGCCGCGCTGTCGAGAATCTTGCGGCTCAGGCTGTCCTCCAGCGTTTTCATCGCATCGATACGGCTGCTCGACAGCGCGAACCAGCGTTCGACCGGGGGCAGGTTTTGGCTCGCGACCTGGCCATCGTTGTCGGCAAGCAGGCCCAGCGCCTGCACCTGCTGGCGGATACGGTTGATCTGCTGCTTGTTGGGCGTGTTCTCGATGTTCGCCAATAATTTGGCCGATTCGGGATCGGCCAACTGCCGGAAGGTGGACAGGCGGGCCGCCTCGACAGCGCCGATGCTTTGCCAGAGCGCGATCCGGCCGGCGCTGAAATTGCCGTCGGCAAGCATGGCCGAGATCAGCGCCCGCTCCAGGCCGCTTTTCTCCTTGCCCTGAACGAAGGCGATGAAGGCCATCTGCTGCCGCATCAGGGATGATTCGGCACTGCTCCCGAAGCTGGCCAGTTGCAGGTCGAACAGGCTCTCGATCAATTGCGTGTAGCTATCGACCACGTATTCGCGCGAGAACTTCATGGCCTGAATCTGGCCGCGTAGCGTTGGCAGGCTGGCCATCGCCTCGCTGATTTTTGCGTGCAGAGAATCCGGCAGTGCCAGCTTGTGCAACAGCGGAGTGAGCGCGGTGATGGCGCTGTCGGTGCGCTGGTATTGATCGTTCAGCGCAGTGTAAAAACTCTTGCCGTTGGACGCGATGTAACCGCTCGACATGCCGCGTTCGCGCTGCAGTTCATGCACCAGCAGGCTGATGCCCTCGCCGGCACTGGCCCATTGGCGGAATTGCCGGGCGCTTTCCAGGCTGGCGTTACGCTCGGCCAGGTTGTGCACGGCGAGGAAGGCCAAGGCCAGCAGGAAAGCCACCAATACCCACGCCACATGGCGCCGAAAGCGCACCAGAGTACCTTTGTCGAGGTCGTGAGGAGTGGGCATGTGGTCTGTTAAAAATGGCCTTTGTAGAATTTACCGCACTTTTCAAATTGCGACTATGATGTATGTTTGGAAATGGGGGTTACATGCGAATCGTTTGGGGGCCGGAACTCCAGCTAGGGCATCGGGTGCTCGACAGCCAGCACGAGGAGTTGGTCGGACTGCTCAACGAGCTTGACGACGTCCTGGCCGGGGATGCCGAACGTGTTGCCGATGCTCTCCGTCGCCTCGATGCCTACGTCCTGTTCCATTTCGGTACCGAAGAGTCCTTGATGCTGGCTCTCCAGCAGCCGGCGCAACTGGCTGCGCACCGTGCCGAGCACCGCCACTTCATTGAGCAGCTCGCTGTCCTGAACGAGTTGGCCGGCAGCAACCCGGCCGAGGCCGTCGCTCAACTGGCCGATTACCTGACCAATTGGTTGCGCGACCATATTCTGGTCAGCGATCGCCGCCTGGCGCAGGTGCTCAATCAACACGCGGCGGCTGAACAGCGTTCGCTAACGCGCTAAACTACGCCCCCTTTGGCGGCCGCTTCCGGTGCCTTTCATTTTTCGGCAGAACATTTCCATGTGGTTCAAGAATCTCCAGATCTATCGCCTGCCCACGCCGTGGGCCATTGACCTCGCCAAGCTCGACGAGCAATTGAATCGCGGCACCTTCGCCCGCTGCGCCAGCCACGAGCCGATTTCGCGCGGCTGGGTGTCGCCGCGCAAGGATGGCGGGCTGATCTATGCCAACAACCGCCAGTGGCTGATCGCCCTGGCCGTCGAGCAGCGCCTGCTGCCCTCGTCGGTGGTCAATGACGAAGTCCGCGAACGGGCCGA
>CAZDRS010000329.1:0-3110 GCA_964507585.1 uncultured Dechloromonas sp. | reverse complement strand
AATGCCTGATCCTGACCATGAAGGCCAACCAGAAGTACTTCCCGCTGCTCGATGCGGCCGGCAAGCTGACCAACAAGTTCCTCGTCGTCAGCAACATCCGCCCGGACGATGCCTCCGCCGTGATCGGCGGCAACGAGCGCGTCGTGCGTCCGCGCCTGGCCGATGCCAAGTTCTTCTTCGACCAGGATCGCAAGAAATCGCTGGAAAGCCGCGTCATCGGCCTGTCCAAGGTTGTCTATCACAACAAGCTGGGCACCCAGGGCGAGCGCGTGCAGCGCGTTGCCGCCATCGCCCGGGCCATCGCCGAGCAACTGGGCGGCGGCGAACTGGTGCAGCATGCCGAACAGGCTGCCGTGCTGGCCAAGGCCGACCTGCTGACCGACATGGTCGGCGAATTCCCCGAACTGCAGGGCATCATGGGCCGCTACTACGCCCAGCACGACGGCCTCAACGCCGACGTGGCCGATGCCATCGAAGACCACTACAAGCCGCGCTTCGCCGGCGACAGCCTGCCGCGCGGCAGGGTCGGCACCGTCGTCGCGCTGGCCGACAAGCTGGAAACCCTGGTCGGCCTGTTCGGCATCGGCCAGATCCCGACCGGCGACAAGGATCCGTTCGCACTGCGCCGCCATGCGCTGGGCGTCATCCGCATGCTGGCCGAGGGCAACCTCGACCTGCCGCTGAATGCCCTGCTGGCCGTTGCCGGCCAGGCTTTTGCCGGCATCGAAGGCTTCCAGACAGCGGAAACGGCGCTCGCCGACTTCATCTACGAACGCCTGGCCGGCTCCCTGCGCGAGCAGGGCTATACGGCACAGGAGGTCGATGCCGTGGTCAGCCAGCGCCCGCAGCGCCTGGGCGACATTCCGAAGCGCCTGGCTGCCGTGCGCGCCTTCTCGGCCCTGCCGGAAGCGGCCGCCCTGGCCGCTGCCAACAAGCGCGTCGGCAATATCCTGAAGAAGGTCGACGGCACGGTCGAAGCGGTAGTGGACAACGCCCTGCTCAAGGAAGCGGCCGAAATCGCCCTGCACGATGCGCTGGTCGATGTCGTGCCGCGCGCCGATGCCGCCTTCGTCACCGGCGACTACACCGAATCGCTGACCGCGCTGGCCGCGCTGCGCGCCCCGGTCGACGCCTTCTTCGACGGCGTCATGGTCAATGCCGACGATCCGGCCCTGCGCGCCAACCGCCTCGGCCTGCTCGCCAAGCTGCACGCGGCCATGAACCAGGTCGCCGACCTCTCCAAGCTGTCCGCCTAAACCGGGGAAGCCGCCATGCCCACCAAGCTCGTCATTCTCGACCGCGACGGCGTGATCAATTTCGATTCCGCCCAGTTCATCAAGAACCCGGACGAATGGAAACCGATCCCCGGCAGCCTGGAGGCCATCGCACGGCTGAAGCAGAACGGCTATCGCGTGGTGGTCGCGACCAACCAGTCCGGCGTCGGGCGCGGCCTGTTCGACATGGATACGCTGAACCAGATCCACGCCAAGATGCACAAGGCCGTGGTGGCGGTGGGCGGGCAGATCGACGCCGTCTTCTACTGCCCGCATGCCGCCGATTCGAAATGCGACTGCCGCAAGCCGAAGCCCGGCATGTTCAAGCGCATTTCGGAAACGCTCAATATCGACCTGAACGCGGTGCCGGCCATTGGCGATTCGCTGCGCGACCTGCAGGCCTGCGCTGCATTGGGCTGCCAGCCGGTGTTGGTACTGACCGGCAAGGGTGAGAAAACCAAGGCCGAGGGCGGCCTGCCGGAAGGCACGCTGGAATTCGCCGACCTGGCGGCGGCCGCCGATCACATTCTCGGCAAGGCCAAAAAATGAACGCTATCCGCTCCACGCTGTTCATGGTCTACGCCATCGCCTGGTCGGTACTCAGTGCACCGTTGGTCATCATCGCCGGCCCCTTGCTCGGCGGCAAATGGGCTTACCGCTTTGGCAAGCTGTGGCGCCTAGGCACCCAGTTCGGCGTCGAGAACATCCTTGGCATCCGGCCCAGGGTAATCGGCCAGGAGAACATGCCCAAGGAGCCCTGCGTCATTCTCGCCAAGCACCAGTCGGCCTGGGAGACGATGACCCTGCAGGATTGCGTGCCGAAGGGCGCCTACTGCGTCTTCGTGCTCAAAAAGGAACTGCTCAAGGTGCCTTTCATCGGCTGGGGCCTGGCGGCGATGAAGATGATCTCCATCGACCGTGCCGCCGGCAAGGATGCGCTCGACCAAGTCGTTGCGCAGGGCCGCGAGCGCCTCAAGCAGGGCTTTTACGTCATCCTGTTCCCGGAAGGCACGCGCGTTGCGCCGGGGCAGACCAAGCGCTACAAGCCGGGCGGCGCCTACCTGGCCACCCATGTCGGCTGCAAGGTCGTGCCGGTTGCCCACGATGCCGGCGAACTGTGGCCGCGCCAGGCCTTCCTGAAGAAGCCGGGCCGCGTCACCATCAGCATCGGCCCGGCCTTCGACGCCACCGGGATGAGCGAAACCGAGGTCAACCAGAAGGCCGAGGCCTGGATCGAGGCCGAGATGCGCCGTATTTCCCCGCACCGCTACCCGGATGCCGCCAGCCGTACCTGAAGCGACGCGCAGTATCGTCATTGGCAACCAGACGGTTGCCTACCAGCTGCGCCGCAGCCAGCGCCGTACCATCGGCCTGGCCATCGACCACCGCGGCCTGCGCGTCGGTGCGCCGACGCGGGCACGCCTGGGCGACATCGAAAGCCTGATCCGCCAGCACGGCCAATGGGTGCTCGACAAACTGACAGCCTGGCGCGAACGTCCAACGCCGAAAACACTGGAGATTACCGACGGCACGGTCATCCCGCTGCTCGGCGAGCCCCTGACCATCGCCCTCACCTCGCTCGGCCGTAGCCGCTGGCAATTCGGGCCGCAAACCCTCTACCTGCAGCCCACCGCCACGGCCAGCGCTGCGCAACTGCTGGAACAAGCCCTGCGCGACAAGGCCCGCAGCGTCTTTGCCGAACGCCTGGCCGTGCATGCGCCGCGCCTGGGCGTCGCCGTTCCGCCGCTGCGCCTGTCCTCGGCCAAAACACGCTGGGGCAGTTGCAGCCACCACGGCGGCATTTCGCTGAACTGGCGGCTGGTTTTCATGCCGCTG
>CAZDRS010000328.1:0-3130 GCA_964507585.1 uncultured Dechloromonas sp. | reverse complement strand
GCGCCGCCAGCCGGGTTGCGCCTGGTGCTTGTCGCACAGCACGTAGTAGCGGCCCTTCATCAGCTGGCTGTTGGGGAGGACGACCTTCTCGCCGTTGCGCGTCAGCAGCGCGGTGTAGCGCCACTGGATGTCGGTGACCTGGCCGGACAGGTCGTCGATGCGTATCCAGTCGCCGATCTCCAGCGAACTGTCCATCTGCAGGGCCAGGCCGCCGAGCAGGTTGCCCAGGGTGTCCTGCATCGAAATGGCCAGCACGGCGGTCAGGATGGCCGAGGTGGCGAACAGGTGGTTCAGTTCGACGCCGGCCAGGTTGAGGCGGAAGAAAGCCCAGCCGATGTAGCCGATGATGACCAGGATGTCGGCCAGGATGCCGGAGATGCGCAGGTTGACCCGGGGCAGGGCGACATTGAAGAAGGCCAGCCCGGCGAAGCGGATGACGGCCAGCCCCTCGCCGAAGACGGCCAGCTGGCGCAGCCAGCCGGCGGCGGCCCGGCTGGTGGTGCCGCCGGACAGGAAGCCGCCGGACAGGAAGCCGGCGAGCAGGTCGCCGAGCAGGCAGGCGAAGAAGAAGACGCTGGTGTTGATCAGCGAGCGGCGCATCGGCTTGAGCGGGCCGAGGATGACGACCAGCAGCAGGATGATCGCGATGATCGCCGGCGGGGCTTCCGGGCTCAGGAAGGGGACATGCAGCATGGACGGTCAGCGCAGGCTGAGGATGGCCCAACCCTGAGCGCTGGCGTGGGCGCGCAGCTTGTCGTCGGGATCGACGGCGACCGGGGTTTTGACTTTTTGCATCAGCGGCAGGTCGTTGTGCGAGTCGCTGTAGAAATAGCTGTTGTCGAAGCTGCCCCACCACAGGCCGAGCGACTCCAGCCAGCTTTCGACGCGGGTGATCTTGCCACCCTGGAAGGACGGCGTGCCGGTCGGCTGGCCGGTAAAGGCACCGGTCGCCACGTCGACGCCCGGAATGGTGCCGATCAGGTGGCCAATGCCGAATTCGCGGGCGATCGGGCCAGTGACGAAGCTGTTGGTGGCGGTGACGATGGCGCACAGGTCGCCGGCCGCGAGGTGTTCGAGCACCAGGGTGCGCGCCTTGACGGACATGATCGGCCGGATGTGGCGTTCGACGTATTCCTGATGCCAGGCATCGAGTTCGGCCCGGCGGTGACGGGCCAGCGGGGCGAGCTGGAAGGCGAGGAATTCGTAGATGTCGAGCGTGCCGGCCTTGTATTGCTCGTAGAACTGGATGTTCCTGGCTTCCTGCAGTTCGCGGTCGACGACGCCCTTGCTGATCAGAAATTGGGCCCACTCGAAATCGGAGTCGCCGGCAAGCAGGGTGTTGTCTAAATCGAAGAGGGCGAGATTCATGCGGTGTGTTCCAGTGAAAGCAGTTCGCGCAGCAGGGGCAGCGTGACCGGGCGTTTTTGTTCGAGGGTGTACTGGTCGAGGGCGACGACCAGCATGGACAGCGTGCGCATGTCGCGCGAGGCGTGACGCAGCAGGTAGGCGATCATGTCCGGCGACAGCTTGAGTGCCCGCTCCTTGGCTTGGGTGGCGACAGCGGCGGCCTTTTCGGCATCGGACAGCGGCTGCAGGCGGTAGATCAGGCCGGAGCCAAGGCGGGTGCGCAGGTCTTCGCGCAGGGCCAGGTGGGCCGGTGGCTGCGGCGCGGCGGTGAGCAAAAAACCGCCGTTTGCCTTGAGCTGGTTGAACAGGGCGAACAGGGCGACCTGGCCGTTGGCATCGAGTTGGTCGACGTTGTCGACCGCTACCGCTTCGTTGGCCACGATGCCGCTCAGTGCCGGGTTGCGTGCCGCGTCGACATAGACGAAACCGCTGGCCTGCAGCAAATGCGAACGGCCGCAGCCGGATTCGCCGTACAGGCAGAAAGAGGTATCCGGGCGCGTGCCAGCCAGCCACTCGGTGAGCGCAGCCAGCGTCTCGGCGTTGCCACCGGGGACGAAGTTGTCCAGCGAGGGCGGGCTTTCCGGCAGCAGGTCGAGCAGCAGCTGGCGCATGGAACTAGGCTGTGGGCTTACTGCCAGCTCACCAAGCCGTAGTTCTTCTTGCCACGGCGCAGGATGGTGAAGCGGCCATAGAGGCGCTCCTCGCCGGCGATCTGGTGGTCGATGGCCTCGGCCTTGGCGCCGTTGATGGCCACGCTGCCGCCCTGGATGAAGGTGCGGGCTTCCGTCTTGGATTTGGCCAGGCCGGCGGCGACCAGGGCGTCGATCAGGCTGCCGTTGGTGGCGTCGAGTTGCACGCCGGGCATGCCATCCTGGGCCAGTTGTTCGAGGTCGGTTTCGGTCAGGTCGGCCAGTTGGCCGGAGAACAGGCTCTCGGTGATGCGGCGGGCGGCCATCAGCGCCACTTCGCCGTGCACCAGGCGGGTGGCTTCCTCGGCCAGGATGCGCTGGGCTTCCGGCTTGGTGCCGCTGGCCTTGTCGGTTGCTTCGATTTCGTTGATGCGGGCAATCGGCAGGAAGGTGAAGAACTTGAGGAACTTGTAGACGTCGGCGTCCGAAGTGTTCAGCCAGAACTGGTAGAAGGCGTAGGGCGAGGTCTTCTTCGGGTCGAGCCAGACGGCGCCGGATTCGGTCTTGCCGAACTTGGTGCCGTCGGCCTTGGTGATCAGCGGCACGGTCATGCCGTAGACCTGGTGGTGGTGCAGGCGACGGGTCAGGTCGGTGCCGGCGACGATGTTGCCCCACTGGTCGGAGCCGCCGACCTGCAGCACGCACTTGTGGCGCTTGTAGAGCTCGGCAAAGTCGTAGCCCTGGAGCAGGCTATAGGAGAATTCGGTGTAGGAAATGCCCTGGTCTTCGCGAACCAGGCGCTGCTGCACCGACTCCTTCTTGATCATGGCGTTGACCGAGAAGTGCTTGCCGATGTCGCGCATGAATTCCAGGCAGTTCATGCTGCCGAACCAGTCGTAGTTGTTGGCCATGACCGCCGCGTTGGTGCCTTCGAAGGTGAGGAAGGGCTCGACCTGGCCGCGAATCTTGCCGACCCACGAGGCGATGACGTCCGGCGTGTTGAGCTTGCGCTCGGTGGCCTTGAAACTCGGGTCGCCGATCATGCCGGTGGCGCCGCCGACCAGCGCGATGGGCTTGTGGCCGGCTTCCTGGAA
>CAZDRS010000327.1:0-3143 GCA_964507585.1 uncultured Dechloromonas sp. | reverse complement strand
TCCATGGTCACGACGCGGTAGCCTTCCATGGCGGCCTGCAGGGCGCAGATCGGGTCGATTTCGGTGACCCACACCTGGGCCGACAGGGCGCGCATGGCCTGGGCGGAACCCTTGCCCACGTCGCCGTAGCCGCAGATGACGGCGATCTTGCCGGCGACCATCACGTCGGTGGCGCGCTTGATGCCGTCGACCAGCGATTCGCGGCAGCCGTACAGGTTGTCGAACTTGGACTTGGTCACCGAGTCATTGACGTTGATGCCCGGGAACTTGAGTTCGCCGCGCTGGTGCATCTGGTACAGGCGATGCACGCCGGTGGTGGTTTCCTCGGTGACGCCCTTGATCTGGGCCAGGCGCACGGAGTACCAGGTCGGGTCGACGGCCAGCTTGGCCTTGATGGCGGCGAAGAGGATGGTTTCTTCCTCGGAACCCGGCTTGGTGAGCAGGGAGATGTCCTTCTCGGCACGGGCGCCGAGGTGCAGCAGCAGGGTGGCATCGCCGCCGTCGTCGAGGATCATGTTCGAGTAGCCGCCGTCGGCCCATTCGAAGATGCGGTGGGTGTAATCCCAGTAATCGACCAGGGTTTCGCCCTTGACGGCGAAGACCGGGATGTTCTGCGCGGCGATGGCGGCGGCGGCGTGATCCTGGGTCGAGAAGATGTTGCACGAGGCCCAGCGGACTTCGGCGCCGAGCGCGGTCAGCGTCTCGATCAGCACGGCGGTCTGGATGGTCATGTGCAGCGAACCGGTGATGCGCGCGCCCTTCAAGGGCTGGGTCTTGACGAATTCTTCGCGGATGGCCATCAGGCCGGGCATTTCGGTTTCGGCAATGCGGATTTCCTTGCGACCCCAGTCGGCAAGGCTCAGATCGGCAATAACGTAGTCATTGAATTCAGCCACAGTAAGCTCCTAGATAACTGTGACCGGGGAGGGGAACGGCGTGAAGGCTCACCGGTAACCCCTGCGCCCGGCAGGGTTGAACAGTGAGCGCCGTTTAGAACCGAGCCTGAGAGAAATATCCCCTGCAGCGCCCCTCGGTAGGTTGCGGATTATAAACCGTTTTCCGGCAGAAAATCAGCCCTGGTCGCCGGCCCAGTATTGGTCGATGTCCTTGATGCCCCACTTGGCGGCATCCTCGCGACCGGCGATTTTCTCCGCACTGCGCGCCAGATCGATGACTTCCGGCTTGATGTAAGCCTGCGACTTGGTCGAGAAGAAAACCTTGATCTTGGGCTTGAGCAAGGACTGCTCGCCTTGCTCGATAACCACGCCGAGCTTGCCGGAGGCCAGCTTGACCAGCGAACCGATCGGGTAGATACCCAGGCTCTTGACGAAGGCCTGGAAGACGAGCGGGTCGAAATGGCCTGTCCATTCGGCCATGCGCTTGATCGACTCGGCCGGATCCCAGCCGGCCTTGTACGGGCGGTTGGAGGTGACGGCATCGTACACGTCGCAGACGGCGCCCATCTTGGCGAACAGGCTCATCGTCTCGCCGTTCAGGCCCTTGGGGTAGCCGCTGCCGTCGATTTTTTCGTGATGGTGCAGGCAGACATCCTTGGTCATTTCGCTGACGCCGCTGCCCTCCAGCAACAGCTTGTAGCCTTCTTCCGGATGCGTCTTGACCAGGTCGAATTCCTCGTCGGTCAGCTTGCCCGGCTTGTTGAGCACTTCCAGCGGAATCATCGCCTTGCCCAGGTCGTGCAACAGGCCGGCCATGCCGGCATCGCGCACCTGTGCTTCATCGAGGCCGAGTTGGCGGGCGAGGGCGATCATCAGAGCGCAGACGGCGACCGAATGCATGAAGGTGTAGTCGTCAGCCGTCTTCAGGCGAGCCAGGCTGATCAGGGCGCCCGGGTTGCGCAGCACCGAGTTGGAGATTTCCTCGATCAGCGGGGCGGCCGCTTCGGCCTCGATGGCCTTGCCCATGCGGGCTTCCTGGAACATCGAGACGACAGCTTCCCGGCCCTTGGCGACGATCTTCGTGGCGCGCTTGATTTCGTCGCTGAATGAGGCTTTCTCCTGAACGACCGGCTGTTCCGGCGGCAGTTCTTCGGCGGTGACCGTTGCCGTGCCGGAGGTCTCGTCGCTAACGGCAACGTCGCAGCCCTTGGTAATGTCGATCCACACCTCCTTGATTGCGCTTTCGGTGATCAAGGTCAGGTCGTTGGGATCCGTCAGCACGAACTTGGTGCGCCAGAACGGATGATCGAGCCAGGCACCGCAAAAAGCTTGCAGGTGCATACCGAGTGTCAGTTGTTGGACGGGGATTTTCTTCAACATATTTGGTGATTTTAACGAAAAAAGGGAGCCATGCAGGCCCCCTTCGCAAAACTTCACAAAGCTTTTTGTTTACAGACCGGCGTCTGCCCGTAGCAGGTTGGCACGGTCTGTCGCTTCCCAGCTGAATTCCGGCTCGTCGCGGCCGAAGTGGCCGTAGGCGGCGGTCTTCTGGTAGATCGGGCGGAGCAGGTCGAGCATGTTGACGATGCCCTTCGGACGCAGGTCGAAGTGCTTGCGTACCAAGGCGGTCATCGTTTCGTTGCTGACCTTGCCGGTGCCGTAGGTCTCGACCATGATCGAAGTCGGTTCGGCAACGCCGATGGCGTAGGAAACCTGCACCAGACAGCGCGAGGCGAGGCCGGCGGCGACGATGTTCTTGGCGACGTAACGGGTGGCGTAGGCGGCGGAACGGTCGACCTTGGAGGGATCCTTGCCGGAGAAGGCGCCGCCGCCGTGCGGGGCGGCCCCGCCGTAGGTGTCGACGATGATCTTGCGGCCGGTCAGGCCGCAGTCGCCCTGGGGGCCGCCGACGACGAAGCGGCCGGTCGGGTTGACCAGGTACTTGATGTCGCCCTTGATCAGTTCCTTCGGCAGCACCGGCTTGATGATCTGCTCGATGGTCGCTTCGCGCAGGTCTTCCAGGCTGATGTCTGGCGAATGCTGGGTGGACAGCACGACGGTGTCGATCGAGTGCGGCTTGCCGTCGACGTAGCGGATGGTGACCTGCGACTTGGCGTCCGGGCGGGCCCACGGCAGGCGGCCGTCCTTGCGCAGCATGGCCTGGCGCTCGACCAGGCGGTGCGACAGGTAGATCGGCAGCGGCATCAGCGACGGGGTTTCGTCGCAGGCGTAGCCGAACATCAGGCC